>CAZEWD010000044.1:0-14850 GCA_964515725.1 uncultured Binatia bacterium (SeqCode) | reverse complement strand
TCTTCGGCAAACAGGTAGACGTAAGCGGGTCCACTCCCACTCAGACCGGTAACGGCGTCGAGGATTCGCTCGTCCCGTACTGCTACGGCTTTCCCCACTGATTGCAACAGCTTGAGGCCCAGTTTCTCGTCCGCCACCGTAGCGTAAGCGCCGCGAACGAGAACCGACATACCTTTGCCAAGCACCGCCGGTGTATTCGGCATCACGCGCAGAACACGCGCTTCCCTCCCCAGACCAGCCTCCAGACGGCGAGTCGTCACCCCGGCAGCAATCGACACGAACAGTTGCCGCGGCGTTACTGCCGGCCGCATCTCCACCATTACGGACTCGATGATCTGCGGCTTTACCGCGATCAACACGATTTTCGAGCGCGATACCGCCTCTTCGTTTGTCTTCGCCGTATGGATTCTGAATCGGCGGCGGAGCAGCGTCAGTTTCTTCGCGTCGACGTCACTCGCAACGATGTCCTCGGGTTTGTACAGACCCGTCTGCAGGAAGCCGCGAATCAGCGCCGTCGCCATATTACCGGCACCGATAAAACCCACAGCACATCTGTCTTCCCGTTTCTGTTTTCCGGTTCCAGATTGAGTGCCTGCTCCTGTTTTCCGCTGCACCATCGATCCGTTTCTACCTGCCGTCAGGTTCGTTTACCACAGCCCGCCAGATGACGCTCTTCGCCACCGGGGTGTCCAGGCGATCCCATCGCGAAGTGCCGACTTCGTGCATTTCCTGGTGGAGCTTCATCCGATGATTCCAATGACGACCAGGGACCGGAAATCTACTGGCTGCGCTCCCCAAAGATTGCCCGCCCGATCCGCACCATGGTGGCGCCTTCCGCAATGGCTACCTCAAAGTCGTCCGTCATGCCCATGGAAAGTTCTTCCAACGAAGCATTCGGCGGCGCATTGCAGCGCAACCGATCCAGCAGTACACGTAGCCCCCGAAAAACAGCCCGTGCTTCCCCGGGCTCGGGAGGTGGAATCGTCATCAGGCCACGCACCGATAACGCATCCATCGCCGCAAGACGTTCGAGTAGACGATCTGCGCCGTCCGGCGCGATCCCGCTTTTCGTGTCCTCGCCGCCAAGATTCACTTCGAGCAGAACCGGCAACGTCCGACCAGCGTTAGCCGCGTGGCGCTGGAGGGCTGCGGCCAACTCGATACTGTCGACACTCTGGATGACGTCGAACAACTCGACCGCACGCCTCGCCTTGTTACGTTGCAGATGGCCGATCATGTGCCACGTGAGAGGGACCTGCAGCGCGGCGCGTTTACCAGCAGCTTCCTGAACGTAATTTTCCCCCACGTCCGTCAGTCCCGCTGCGAAGGCCTCAGCGATCATCGAAGCAGGTTTGGTTTTTGTGACTGCAATGATACGCACGGCCGACGGCGACCGCCCTGCCGCCTCGGCGGCGCGCGCCACACGTTCCCGAATCTCGCGAATGTTGCCGGCAATCGGCGTCATTGCTGCACTCCGGGCAAACACACGTGACAGGTGGTTGGGTCGTCCTGGCGGTCCCACCGGAGATTCGACCGCCGCTCGCCAACGGCCCGACGACTCGCACGCCGGCCTTTGAGGGACTTCACGACAGCCGCCTTTCCGCCATGCCGTAGTGCGCGAATCGCTCGCTCAAGGCTTCGACCGGTAGTCCGATGACGTTGGAATGTGATCCATCGATGGCAATGACAAAAGGCCGGGCGCCACCCTGAATGGCGTAGGCACCCGCCTTGTCGAATGGCTCACCCGTGCCGACATAGGCAACGATTTCCTCCTCTTGCAAGGCACGGAAGGTTACACCCGTAACACTGACGAACTCATCCCGCCGCGTATCGGGGAGAATCATCGCTACCGCAGTCATCACCTGATGGCTACGCCCCGACAGCGTGCGCAACATGCGACATGCATCCGCCGTATCCTGCGGCTTGCCGAGCATCAGGTCATCGACGAGTACGACGGTATCTGCAGCGACGATCATCTCTCCCGGGTGGCGTCGAGCCACGGTGCTGGCCTTTTCCCACGCCACCCGCTTGGCAAAACGACGAGGGCATTCACCCGCCTGGCGCACTTCGGGCACGTCGGCAGGATCGACAATCAGATCCAGACCGAGTTCCCGCAAAAGCATACGGCGGCGTGGCGAGGCAGAGGCCAGAACGACTCGGAAGGCCATGTGCACCTACGTCGCAAAGCATGCCCGAAGGCGCAAGTTGCGTCGTTTCGGGGCACTGAGTTTATGCTAACCGGAAGCCAGAACGTGACGGACCTCGGGTACAGGAACATGATGGAGACGAGATGCGGGGCGGAATACCGGCGTGGGATCATGAACACGGGCGGATGGCGCGATGAGGTTTCGTCGATACGGGTCCTCTTTCTCCTGGTTCCCCTCATCCTCCTTTCCGGCTGCGCCGTGCTCGAAGATTTCTTTTCTTCGCTATCGGCGGTATCGCTCAGTTTGAAGACACCCGAAGAACGACACACGGCGTTTGCCCAGTCGTATCAGGCATACCTTCGCCACGACTACCGTTCGGCGTACGGGTCGTTTACCACACTCGCACGTGGCTACCCGCTGCTGGCGGATCACAGCCATTATTTCGCAGGAATCAGCGCGGCGCGGCTCGACTCGCCCCGCCAGGCCATGCGGCAGTTCGCAAGGCTCCTGCAGGACTACCCTCGCAGCGTCCATTCGCCCGCCGCGGCCGTGGAGATCGGCGAGATCGAATTACGAGAGAGACAGTTCGATGCCGCGCGCGCCCATTTCGCTCGTGCGATGAACGAAACGGCCGATCCGGAACTCCGCCAGCGGGCCGCGATCGGTACGGCAGAAGCGGAGGAAGCGGCAGGCGAGACGGATGCCGCACTACGGCGGTTCAGGGAAGTACGCAGTCAGGCAGCGGGTACACCCGCAGGTCTGCGCGCCAGGGATCACATCGAACGGATCCTCAACGCGCATCCCGAATTCGCAACCACGGGCTACGACCGCGTTGAAGAGGCGCGCCTTCTCCTTGCCGAGAAGGAATACGCCAAGGCGGAGAGCCTTCTGCAAGAGGCTCTCGAAGACCCGCAGGCCCTCAATGTACCAGAGATCCTGCGCCAACTGGCCGAAGCACAACTCGCGGGAGGAAAACTCGAAGCCGCGATGAAGAGCTTCTGGAATATCGCAGAACGCTATCCACGATCGCCCCAGGCGCCGGCTGCCATCTTCCGCATGGCAGGCGTCCTTTGGAATCGTGACCGCAATCGGGCCGCGTTAAGACTGTTCGAAAATTATCTCGATCGCTACCCGGGTGCCGAACAGGCTCCCGACGCACTGTACGGGATTGCCCGTATCGAGCAACAACTTAACGACAATGCACAGGCCATCGCACGCTTTGGAGAATTGGCACGCCGCTTTCCGCAACATAAGCTGGCGGCAGAAGCGGCGTGGCGGATCGGCTGGATCCGCTTTCTGTCGCAACAGAACCGGGCTGCGGCAGCGGCATTTGCCAGCGTTCCGGGTAATGCTCCCAGCGCTCGTTATTGGCAGGCACGAGCCCTGGAAGCGGCTGGCGATCGTGCTGCCGCACAGCGTCTGTACCAACGCATCACCACCGAAGATGCGGCATCTTATTATGGGATCCTGTCACAGCGCCGTCTCGATGGAGTGGGTGACTCGGCCTTTCGTCTCGGCACGATAGCACCGGTCGAGCCAACCAGACCAACGACTCCGGCGGCCACATTCACAGAAGACTTCCATCTACCGCGTTGGCTCGAACTCCAGGCAGCCGGCGTTCCGGATCTGGCCCGCCTGGAACTGACCGCCATCGAGCGCGAATATGGAAGCGATCCCACAGCGCAGCAGTACCTGATCGCGGCCTACCAGACAGTCGATGGCTACTACGCCGCACTTCGCCTGGCCCGCGCCAATCCGGCCGTGAGGCGCTCCGCGGAAGAAACCCGGCGACTGGAATATCCCCTGGCCTTCTGGTCCGACGTCTCCGCTGCGGCTGGCCCGCAACACGTCGATCCACTCCTGGTCGTTGCCACCATGCGGCAGGAGAGTCTGTTCAATCCCACGGCACGATCGAAAGCCGATGCCCGAGGTCTGCTCCAGTTGTTGCCCTCGACAGCAAAACAGATCGCAAGCACAGGATCCGATTCTTCGGACCCGCAGGATCTTTACGAACCGCAAACAAACATCAAACTCGGCACACGCTACCTGCGGATGCTGCTGGACCGGTTCGGCGGGGATCCGCTCAAGGCGCTTGCTGCCTACAACGGCGGCGAGACCATGACGGAGCGCTGGGCTCGCCTGCCGCGCGCCGGGGAAGCAGACGTTTTCGTCGAGAATATCACGTATCGTGAGACGCGTGACTACGTGAAGCGTGTAATCGGGAACTACGCGAAGTACGCGCAATTCTACGCAAAGTAACCGGGAGGCGTCCGGCTTGTCCGCCCCGCCCGGCGCTTTCCACAATGATCCGTTCCGATTCCACGAGGCGTATGCTCAGGTCAAAGACCGATCCCTGTGGCTCTGGGACCATTCCACGGAACATGGCATCCACTGGGCTTTCATGATGGAAACACCGGAGAAGAAATGGGTGCAGAACAAGGAGCAAGCATGATCCACGACTCCGAGGTCAAGGAACAGATCGTCCAGATCACGCACGAACTCTTTGCGCAAGGTCTTCTGACGGCAACCGGCGGGAATGTCAGCGCCGTAGCTTCCGATGGTGCGACGGTCTGGATCACCCCGACCGGGATGTTCAAAGGGGCACTGCGTGAATCCGACCTGGTACGAATCCGTTCCGACGGCAGCGTGATCGAAGGCGACCGGCCACCGTCGATCGAGTGGCGTATGCACTGGCAGGCCTACAGGACTCGCCCCGAAACCCACGCGGCCGTGCATACTCACGCGCCTTTTGCCACTGCATTCGGCATCACGCACCGATCCTTCCCCCCCATCAACACCGACGCCGTCCTACTGCGCGACACACAACTGGTTCCGTGGCACATGCCAGGCTCACAGGAACTCGCGGCTGCTGCCGGACGGGCTCTGGAACGAAGTCGCGGTTGCATGTTGCAGAACCACGGCCTGCTGACCGTTGGTGACACTTTGCGCAAGGCGGCAACACTCGCCATGATGATCGAGGAGACAGCCAGGATCGTCTTGTATGTGAAGCAGTCTGGGGGGGTGACGACCGAAATCCCGGAGCACGGAATCCAGCAGCTTGCCACCTTTGCGGAATTCATCTGAGACGTTCTCGTACCGCCCGATGAAGGGGTTCATCCTCAACCCGACCTACCGGATTACGCAAGGGATCCCGGAAGTCCATCTCCACGGCGTACTCGAATCAGGCGAGCCGTGCGTCATCATCGACGACAGGGTGCGGCCATACTTCTATCTCTATGCGCGCGACGCAGCGCGTGCCCTCGGCCTATCCCCACGGCTTCATCTCGAACCTTCGGCGCTCCGCTCCTTCGATGGCGAGGCCGTCTGGCGAGCGGTTGCAACGTTACCGGGAGACATCCCTCCGATCCGGCAACATCTGGAAGCACACGGCATCGCATGCCTGGAAGCGGACGTGCGCTTTGCGTACCGGTTTCTGATCGATCGAGGGATTCGCGGTGCCTTCGAGGTGGAAGGGCCATCGACCGTCGCACCGCGGCTCGGCCGCATCTTCCGCAATCCGGCACTGCAACCGGGCCAGTGGACGCCACACTTGCGCGTTCTCTCGCTCGACATCGAAACGGGGCGCCGGGGGGAGCTTCTCTCGATCGCCCTCCACACACCCGACTTCGAACGTGTCATCCTCGTCGGCGATCATCTCTACCCGAACGCCGAGCCGGCCCATTCCGAAGCAGCGGCGATACGCCGATTCATGGAATATGTCCACGCGCTCGACCCCGACGTCCTCACCGGTTGGAACGTCATCGACTTCGACCTTGCCCATCTGTTACGGACCGCCCGCCGTCACGGTATCCGCTTCACCATCGGACGTAACGATGACGAACTCGACGTGCGCAAGGATCCGGGCTTCATGCGCGAGGCACGGACCACACTGTGTGGACGCCAGGTACTCGATGGCCTCGCACTCATGCGTGGCGCTTTCATTCGACTGGAGGATTACCGCCTCGAAACCGCAGCGCGCAGCATTCTCGGGTACGGCAAGCTCATTGCCGGAGACGATCGGCAGGAAGAGATCGAACGGATCTACCACGAGGATCCGCAGCGATTCATTGCCTACAATCTGCAAGACGCGCGTTTGGTAAGCCAGATCCTCGAACGCACCGGCCTGATCGAACTGGCAATCGAACGCAGCCTGCTGACAGGTATGCAACTCGACCGCGTCAGCGCAGCAATCGCATCGGTCGATTCGTTGTACTTGAATGCGCTGCGGCGGCGCGGGGTCGCCGCCCCGTCCGTCGGCAACGGTTCCGAATCGGCACATATTGCCGGCGGTTATGTGATGGATTCGAAGCCGGGCCTCTACCGGCACGTACTCGTCTTCGACTTCAAGAGCCTGTATCCGAGCATCATTCGTACGTTCAATATCGATCCACTCACGCATCTGCGCGGCGATCCACACGGCATCGCTGCCATCCGCGCTCCGAATGGCGCAACGTTCCGGCGTGAACCGCAGGGAATCATCCCTGAACTACTGGGACATCTCGCAGCCACCAGGGATCAGGCCAAACAAAGCAACCGGCTGATCAAGGCAAACGCCGTCAAGATCCTGATGAACTCGTTCTACGGCGTCCTGGGCGCCAGTGCCTCACGCTTGTTCTCTCCCGATGTCGCCAATGCGGTGACGACATTCGGCCAGATCCTGATCCGCTTTGCGGCCGATTTCGCGCAAGGAAGCGGTTATCAGGTCCTTTACGGAGACACCGATTCACTCTTCGTCCTGGCCAACGAAACGGACGCGGCGAAGGCTCTCAAGATCGGGGAACAATTGCGGGAGCGTCTTGAAAGCGCGGTGGCTGATTTCGTGCGCGAGGAGTTCGCCTGCGAGAGCGTCCTCGAATTACAATTCGAGAAGCTCTACCACCGCTTCTTCTTGCCCGAGTTGCGGCACGGCAAGGGAGGCAGCAAAAAACGCTACGCCGGACTGCGCATCGATGCCGGGAAAGAAGAGATCGAGTTCATCGGACTCGAATCCGTGCGCCGCGACTGGAGCGAGGTGAGCAAGCGATTTCAGCTCGGCTTGCTCGAACGGGTCTTCCACGACCAGCCGGTGGAGGACTTCGTCAGACAATTCGCAGCCGATCTGCGCGCCGGCCGCTTCGACGACCAGCTCATCTATAAAAAAGCCATCCGCAAGGACATCGATGCCTACACCAAAACCACGCCACCACACGTCAAGGCAGCGCGCAAACAGACGGGTCCGGTCGGACGCATCATCGCCTATGTCATGACCCGCAATGGACCAGAGCCGATCGGACAACTGACCGCACCACCCGACTACGAGCATTACGTCAAGTACCAGATCGAGCCTGTCGCCAACGCCGTACTGCGTTTTTTGCACACAGATTTCGAATCGATCGTGGAGCCGAAACGGCAGCTCACGTTGTTTTGACACAAGAGTGGAAAGCTCGATCCGATCCTTGGGATCCGCCAGAAACACCCGACACGAAAAGCCTCGGGACCTGGTCTTGCCGCAACCTCCTGCTGTGCGGTAAGGGCACGAGTCATGACAACGAGTCTGATCCAACTGACCCGGCGCGATGTCCTGCGATTGCTCGCTGGGGGAGTTGTTGCAGGGATTGCCGCTCCTGCCATGCGTGCCACGGGATGGTTTGCGCCCGTCGGACCTGCCGGTGGATTCCTCACCAGCGAAGAGTTGGCGACTCTGGATGCCGTGACAAGCCTGATCGTGCCAACCGATTCCCTCCCGGGCGCGCACGAATGCGGCGTGACGCAGTACATCCAGAGCATGCTCAGCTTTCTCCCGGGCAGTGACGCCAACTGTGATCGGCGTGTGAATGCCGCCGACGTCTCGGCGACCATTTCGCAGCTCGGTGCCATCCGGCACCCATCGAACTGCCGCGAGAGCGGCGATGTGAATGGCGATGGGACCGTAGATGCAACCGATGTCGATGAAGCGGCCGTCGCGGTCTACGCAGCGCGCCCCATCTTTGCTGGCGGCCCGTTCAGCGGGCGCCAACCGCAACCGCACTTTCCCACCGGAACGGCACCGTGCGCGCAGTGCCATGGAGTCCTGCCCCAGGGTAACGGTGGCGCCGCCGGCGTGGGAGGGCTAGCCGGCAGCGTCGAGAATTACCCGCCGAATGCTTTTGAAGAATTCCTGCAGCCCAACCGGATCAAGACGATGAGTTGGAAGATACGCATCCTCGGGGCTGCCGCGGTGCCCGAAGCTGCAGCCAACCCTCTGGCCATGGAAATGCTGGAGACCGGTCAAAGGCAGAAATACCGTGCGGGTCTGGCACAAATCGAGTCGATCAGCCAAACGAAATTCGGCGCATCCTTCGCCAAACTCACCGAAGGGCAGCAAACAACGGTATTCAACGAAGCCGATCCAGCATTTGCTCTCCTGCTGACCTATCACACGGTCGAGGGGCTTCTCTGCGCACCCGAGTATGGCGGCAATCACGATCGCCTGGGCTGGAAGTTGGTCGGCTTCGACGGAGATAGTCAGCCGCTCGGCTACACGATCTACGATAGCGCCACGGGACAATACCGCGAGCGCGACGACAAGCCGAACTCGAAGCCCGATCCGGATGAAGACTGTCGCGGCTTCAGCGCGCCCATGATGCAATTCTTGCGTGTCATCAGCAGCTCAGGCCTCACCAAACCAAACCGCGTCTTCAAGGCGCCCTATTGCTTCGACGTCAACGTATGAGCCTCCCTTCCACGGTCCCGGGCATTCTCGGCAACTCGACCCTGTCGAGGTTCGATGCATTGATCATCGGCAGCGGAGCGGGCGGCTCTGCTGCGGCACACGTGCTTACCCAGGCAGGTCTCAAGGTCCTCGTTCTCGAAGCAGGTGACAACCCCTTCCCCGGGCTCGACCAACCAGGACAGCTCCCCTGGTCGCTCTTCAGCAACGATGAGATCAAGCTGACGATCCGCAACTACATCCGCCAGGATCCACTGGTCGAGCCACGCACGTTCCGGCTTACAGATAGCGAGCCGGGACGAGCAAACGCGGATGTCAACCTCCTCACTCGCAACGTCGGAGGCGCCGCCGTGATCTCCTCGGTGGCCTATCCCCGATTCACGGAAGTCGACTTTCGCATGGCGACGGCGCTCCGCGAAGCAGGCCGTGCCTATCCCGGCACGAGCTTCCTCGACTGGCCATTCAGCTACGACGAATTGGAACCGTTCTACGGCGAAGCGGAGAGGCTTTCGGGTGTGGCCGGGACCGACTCGGGCCCGGAGGCCGATCCTTTTGCATCGCCCCGGCGGACGGCGTATCCACTGCCGCCGCAGCCCGCCATGTATGTGGCACGCGTCATCGCCAACGGCGCCACACAGCTCGGCTATCATCCCTTCAACCTCCCCGGGGCGATCAACACCCGCCCCTACGACAGCCGTGCGACCTGTGTCGGCTGTGGCTTCTGCTCCGGCTACGGATGTCCGCGCAACGCCAAGGGATCACCTGCGGTGACCACACTGCGCCGAGCGCTGCTGACCGGGAACTGTCAGTTGCGCTACAATGCGCACGTCATCCGAATGATTCTCGACGGTCGCGCACGCCGTGTGACCTCGGTCGAGTACATCGACAATGTGGGCGAGAAGCAAACTGCCACGGCAGACGTGGTGCTGCTGGCAGCGAGCCCGATCGAAAGCGTACGTCTCTGCCTGATGTCGGACCCAGACGGTGCAGGAGTCGGAAACTCTCGCGGCCACGTGGGCCGGCATATGATGTTCCACTTCCAGACCATTTCGGCAGGGATCTACAAACAACGGCTGCACGGCGAACGTGGACGATCGGTAACGCACGCGATGAGCGACTTCCGCGGTATCGAATTGGGTGGAGCCAGGTTGCGAAGCGACGCGCCGCTGGGTGGCATCGTCGAATTCGGAACATCGTCGGAGCCGATCACCGCAGCACGGGAAAGCCTGCGGCCCGAGGCCGTGAGTTTCGCAAAGGCGGTTGGCGTATCGTTCAAGCAATTGCTCGTGGAAAGTCCCTTCAGCGCCCACATCTCGGTGCTGACCTTGCAGGGGGAGGACGCACCGCAACCGTCGAATCGGATTGATCTCGATCCCACGGTACGCGACGTGTACGGGCTTCCCGTACCGCGCCTGACCTATAAGAATCACGCTTTCGAACTGGATGCCGCAGAATTCTACAAACCGAAACTGCTGGAAATCCACGAGAAGGCTGGTGCTGCCTTCGGTTTTACGACACCGTTCGAGGAGGACGTGCCGCCTCGTTCACGGCATGTCCTGGGTGGACTGCGCATGGGTGACGACCCACAGGAAACGGTGTGTGACCGCTGGGGCAAGTTCCATGACATTGACAATCTCTATGCGGCAGACGGTAGCGTGTTCGTTACCGGATCCGGGTACAACCCGACCCTGACGATCATCGCCATCGCACTGCGCACCGCAGCCGCCATCGTCGAACCCGGTGTTCCGGAACGGCGGCTCGGCCGGTGAATCCTACCACCGTGCGATAGTCTCGAGATCGCGTGCCAACGTAGATCGTCCGACCCATCGATGTTCACCTCCTCCGGAGAGAATTCGAAAAGCATACACCAGCAGCCGTGGGACAGATGAACTCTCCATTTCCCGTAGGTTCATTGCTGACAGTCGGAATTCCCGGAACCTCCCTGGATTCCGGCACACGCGACATCCTCCTCAACCTCGCCCCGGGCGGCGTGATTCTCTTCCGGCGCAATATCGGAGCATCCCTCGACGAACTACGCGCGCTCCTTGCGGAACTGCACGCGTTACCGTCAGCTCCGCTGATCTCGATCGATCACGAAGGCGGCCGTGTCATGCGCTTGCCGCCGCCCTTCACGCACTTCCCCGCGGCGGCGCATGTCGGGCGTACCGGTGATCCGTCCCTGGCAGAGGCCGTTGGCTTTGCCATGGGGAGGGAATTACGGTCCATCGGAATCGACATCAGCTACGCACCCGTCCTGGATATCCACTCCAACCCGGCAAATCCGGTGATCGGCGACCGCGCTTTCGGCAGCACCCCGGATCGTGTGTGCGAGATGGCTCTGGCACAGATGCGCGGACTCCAGACCGCAGGGGTGATCCCCTGTGGAAAACACTTCCCGGGGCATGGCGACACACAGGTCGACTCACACCTGGAGTTGCCCGTCATCGAGCGATCCCGTCGCGAACTCGACCGCCTGGAACTGGTCCCCTTCCGCGCAGCGATTGCCGCTGGCATTCCCATGCTCCTGACGGCGCATGTCGTCTACAAGGCACTCGATCCTGACCATCCCGGAACCCTGTCGCGCCGTATCAACATCGATCTCTTGCGTGGCGAGTTGGGATTCAGGGGTCTTCTGGCAAGTGATGACCTGGAGATGAAGGCGATCACCGGCCTGCAATCGATCGGTGCTGCGGCCGTCGCGGCCTTGAACGCCGGTGTCGACATACTGTTGATCTGTCTCGATCTGGCACGCGGAGTCGAGTCGGCGGCGGCGATCGGAGAAGCGTTGCGACAAGGGACACTCCGCGAATCTCGTTGCCAGGAAGCCCTACACCAGATCGAGGCCGTTCGTGCATTGCGATCCGAAGCCGTGACGCATTGCGCTCTTCCCAATACAGAACATCAGAGACTCGCCGATCGGTTGAGTTTGGCGTGAGCACTCCCACGTCTGGCACGCCCCCAATAAAAAAGCCCCGAGTGAATGTGCTCACCCGGGGCTGTCGATCGTGAAAGCCCGAAGCCCGCAGCAGAACGGTCCGCTTGGTCTACCAGATGTAGGAAGACGGCCGGATCCAACCGCGTGAAAAGGCGTCGGCCAGCGTCAGGCTCAGCAGGATGGCAACGAAGAAAACGCTGATGATGACGGATGTCTGGATGAACTTTTCGCTGTAGCGAACGTGCATGGAATACAGCACTACGAGGCCGGCCTGAACGCATGCGAGAGCAAGCACGACGACGTTGTTCAGCGAACCCAGGTTCGCGTAGGCTGACATCACCATGATCGCGGTAAGGGCCATGAGTACGGCGAAGACCAGAAAGTAGGTTTTACCTGGAATGACGTGTGTCGTCACGGAAGTCACCTCCGCCTCACTCAGGAAGCATGTCGTCCGAACAGATACAGCAGCGGAAAGAGAAAGATCCAGACGATATCGACGAAATGCCAGTACAAACCGCACAACTCGACCGGTGTGTTGTACGTGGCGGTGTATCGGCCACGGATCGTATGGAAGAGGAGCCACACGAGCAACCCACTACCGATGACCATGTGCAGCGCGTGCAGACCTGTCATGGCAAAGTAAAGGGAGAAGAAGAGGAACTGGTGGTTCGCTTCGGGGCCTGTCTGCAGCCAGTGTAGGCCGGGGACCAGACCTGCCTCCCACTTCTGGACGTACTCGAACGACTTCACACCGAGGAATAGCAATCCGAGAGCCAGCGTGGCCAGGAGGAACAGAATGATCCTCTCCTTGCGACCGGTCTGCGCCGCGTGCACAGCCAGGGCCATGGTCAAGCTGCTACTCGCCAACACGACGGTGTTGAAGGTACCGAGGACGATGTTCAGGTGATTGCTCGCATGAGCGAAAGCGTCCGGATAGAAAGAACGATAGTAGATAAAGGTGAGAAACAACCCGGCAAAGAACATGACCTCCTGCACCAGGAACAGCCACATTCCCAGTGAGGCGGTGCGGTATTGCTGTTCGGAGTCTTCGAATTGGTGAGCGTGCTCGTGACCGAGCGCACCGACGGCGGAGCTAGTCAAGCTACACCTCCTGAAGGTCGTACGCGTACGCGGGCTGTGTGACGACGGGAATTTGATCGAAGTTCTCGGTGGGCGGCGGCGATGGCACGGTCCACTCGAGCCCTGTAGCGCGCCATGGATTCTCCGTTGCCGGCTTTCCGTAGCGCATCGACCACATGAGGTAGAAGAAGGGCAAGGCATAGCCCACGGCAAGAATCGACGCACCTGCCGAGGAGAGGACGTTCAGAACCTGAAACTCATCGGGGTAGACGTGGTAGCGGCGTGGCATACCCAGGTAGCCAACGAGGAACTGCGGAAAGAACGTCAGATTGAAACCGAGAAAGACGATCGGTGCGGAGAGACGCGCCCAGAATTCCGGATAAAGACGCCCCGTAATCTTGGGCCACCAGAAATGGAGACCGCCAAGATAGGCCATGATCGTTCCGCCCACCATGACGTAGTGGAAGTGAGCCACCACGAAGTAGGTGTCATGCACGTGGACGTCGAGGCCCAGTGCCGCCAGGAAGAGGCCGGTGAGACCGCCGATGGCGAACAGCCCCATGAAACCGAACGCATACAACATCGGAGCCGAGAAAGAGATCGATCCTTTGTAGAGAGTCGCCGTCCAGTTGAACACTTTGACCGCTGACGGAATGGCCACGGTGAACGTCAGGAACGAGAAGATCAAGGCGGCATACGGGGATATGCCAGCCACGAACATGTGGTGTGCCCACACGAAAAAGCCGAGCACGGCGATGGCCACGCTCGACATGGCAACGAAGTTGTAGCCGAAGATGCTCTTGCGCGAGAAGCACGTGATCAACTCGCTGATCACACCCATGGCGGGGAGAATCATGAGGTAGACGGCAGGATGCGAATAGAACCAGAAAAGATGCTGGAAGAGCACCGGATCACCACCGTAGGCCGGATCGAAGATGCCGAAGTGGAAAGCCCGCTCCAGGGCCACGAGAACGATGGTGATCGCGACCACGGGCGTTCCGAGGATCTGAATGACACTGGTCGCGTAATGGGCCCAGACGAACAGCGGCAGCCGGAACCACGTCAGACCGGGAGCACGCATACGGTGAATGGTGGCGATGAAATTCAGGCCGGTCAGGATACTCGAAAAGCCGCTGATGAAAATGCCGATCGCCGTGGGAATCACATTGGTGTTCGAGGCGGTCGTGCTGAAGGGTGTGTAGAACGTCCACCCGGTATCGATGCCCCCGGTCACCATGGCATAGAGGGCAAAGCCCGCTCCGATGATGTAGAGATACCAGCTCAACAGATTGAGCTTCGGAAAGGCGAGGTCTCTGGCGCCGATCATGATCGGAATCAGGAAGTTCCCCAGAACCGCCGGAATGGCCGGGATCATGAAGAAGAAGACCATCACGATGCCGTGCATCGTAAACAGCTTGTTGTAGGTGTCGGCCGCGAATTCCGGCCCCGGCGTGAGCAGCTCGATGCGTATCAGAGCGGCAAAGAGGCTGCCGAGCACGAACATCGCGGTGACGGAAATCAGGTAGAGAATCGCGATGCGCTTGTGGTCTACCGTGAACAGCCACGAGGTGAGGCCGTACTTGACGTTCAGATAATTCGTGCCGGACTGCGTGCCATGCATATCGTTCACTCGTTCCATGTTGCAGGCGAAGCACTCATTGTGGTGCCCCGGCCTTGCCTTCCTTGATGTAGGCGATCAACTGAGTGATTTGCTCTTCGCTGACCAGACCTTTGAAGGTTGGCATGATCGGCTGAAAACCAGCCACGATCTTGGCGGCCGGATTCAGGATCGACTCGCGCAGATACGATTCGTCGGCGGTGACGGTCTCGCCCCCCTGCAATTCCACGGTATGGCCAAAGATACCGGCCAGCGAGGGTCCAAGCGCTCCCCCACCCTCCTTGTGGCAACTGCCACAACCGAATTTGGCGAACAACTTCGCTCCTTCGGCGGCCATGTTGGGCTGGCCTGCGGCTGCTTCTCCTCCGCCGGCAGGCGCAGC
>CAZEWD010000043.1:5256-14900 GCA_964515725.1 uncultured Binatia bacterium (SeqCode) | reverse complement strand
GAAGGGGCCGGTGTGGTCGAGAAGTCTACCGTGTAATTTGATTCAGGATGGGGTATTTTGCCGAATGTAGCTTGACTCAGATGCGCCGTTTGCAGAAACTCCGACCATCCAGCGGGGTGCAGGTTCGGTTGTCGGGAAGCGGAGAGAGAGAACAGTTACCAACTGGATGGCAGGATGGGCTGGTGAGAGATCGTCAGAGTTCACCATCCGGAATCGAAGATCGTCATTAGAGAAAGATGAATCCCGCTCATTGTCGGCGGGGAGAACTCGTTCGGACCGCAGAGTGTTCGTGGCCGACGTTAAAGCAGGGAAAGGAGAACCGCGTTCATGAAATGGACAAGATTGGGTCGCTGCGCCGTGGCTGTGTCGCTGATGTGGTGTGTTGCACCCGCATGGGCTGCCGAGCCCGGCCCCTACATGGGTGTTGACCTCGGCGTTTCGGAGCCGACGAACGACAACTATCGCTCACACGTTGAAACGGGTGCGTCAGGGTCGCCGTTTTTCGGTACGATGTTCAATGAGTACCTGGGTCTCGAGGTGGAGGGCCATATCATTGGACAGCCGGCAGACGACAACAGGAATCGCGCACAGGCGCCGGATGGAATCACATGCTTTGGAGCTCCGCCGAATAAGGTCTGTGGTTCGCTGAACCATCCCAATGGATGGACAACCATGTTTGGCGTGACGGCGGGTCCGCGCATCGCCATCCCGTTGACCGATCGGATCAGCCTTTACGGTATTGGTCAGGGCGGCGGATACAAAGGGATGACCGGTAGACTGAACCAATGGGCCCCCGGCTTTTCCGTCGGCGGTGGCATTGATTTCGGTTTGACCGATCAGGTGTCCGTCGGTCTGTTCGGACGCTGGAATCGAGTCTACATGGCTCCGCATCCAACGCGCCTTGCCGGCCATGTCGAAGACGACCAGGGCCCGAAGGACGCGCGCTTTGCGACTGGTGGTGTGCGCATCACCTACTCGTTCGCACAGGCTGCACCGCCTCCCCCTCCGCCACCGCCACCGGTTGCCGAGGCACCACCGCCTCCTCCACCGGCACCAGTTGCAAAGAAGAAAGTCGTCCTCCGGAGCATCAACTTCGATTTCAACAAAGCCGAGATCAAGTCGGAATCGCTCCCGGTTTTGAATGAGTTGGTGTCCCAGTTGAAGGGGGATAGCCATGCAAATGCGGTTCTCGTGACGGGCCATACGGACAGCATCGGCAGCGATGCCTACAACAACAAGCTGTCGGTCCGCCGTGCCGCAGCAGTGCGTGACTACCTGGTCCGCAAGGGAATCGCCTCCGATCGCATCAAGATCGAAGGCCGCGGCAAGTCCAACCCGGTGGCCAGCAACGCCACAGCGGAAGGTCGTGCCGAGAACCGGCGCGTCGAGGTCGACATCAAGTAAACCGGATTTTTCTCATCTTCGGCAGAAGAGGCGCTGGCTGGTGTTCGCATCGGCCAGCGCCTCTTTTGTTTATGCCGACCTGCACTGCGCACGGACGGAAAGGCACCCCGTGCATCCGGCCGGGGGATGCTTGTCCCGGAATCAGCCAGACGGGCAGCGGTTCAGTGTGTTTCCCGGCTGTTCGTTGGCGTTGGATTAGCCGTACCCGCTGGGTCGGATTCGTCAGTTGCATCGAGTCGTTCTGGCACCATGTTTGCCGGCAACTCCTGGACCTTCTTCAGCTTCTTTTCGATCGTGCGTGTCTGACGCGATGCTTTATCGAGGCTGTCGGAAGCCTCGTTGAGCCTGAGTTGGACCCGGTCCAGAACGGCGCCGAATTTCTGAAATTCGGTTTTGACTGCGCCGAGCAGCGCCCACACTTCGCTCGACCTGCGTTCCACAGCCAGGGTACGAAAGCCCATCTGCAAGCTGTTCAGCAGGGCGGCAAGAGTGGTCGGTCCAGCGACAACGATGCGTTGATGGCGTTGCAGTGCTTCGAGCAATCCCGGCTGGCGCACGACCTCCGCATACAATCCTTCAGTGGGGAGATACATGATGCCGAAATCTGTCGTGTGTGGCGGGTTCAGGTACTTGTCGGCGATCTGCTTTGCACAGTTCCTGACCTGTGCTTCGAATCTCTTCCGAGCTTCCGTGACGGTATCCGAGAGACCCTGTTCTTGCGCGTCGAGCAGACGTTGATAGTCCTCCTGAGGAAACTTCGCGTCGATGGGGAGCCACACTGTCTCGTCCGGCGTGTTGCCCCGTCCCGGTAGTCGGATGGCGAACTCGACGCGCTCACCCGTATTGGGTCGTGTGGCGACATTGGCCTGATATTGTTCGGTGGTGAGGATCTGTTCCAACAGGTTACCGAGTTGGATTTCTCCCCAGGTACCGCGCGTCTTGACATTCGTCAGGACGCGCTTGAGATCCCCGACGCCCGTTGCGAGCGATTGCATTTCGCCCAGACCTTTGTGCACGGCATCGAGCCGATCGCTGACGAGCCGGAAGGTCTCTCCCAGGCGTTGTTCGAGGGTCTGGTGAAGCTTTTCATCGACGGTCAGACGCATCCTTTCGAGTTGTTGTGTGTTTTCCTCGCGCAATTCGCGCAATCTGGCATCGACAGTTCCCTGGACAGCTTGCAGGCGCTGCTCGTTATGCTCCAGGACGGCTTGCAATTTCGTGAGAACACCATCGAGCTGCGCCGTTTGAGCCTGTGATGTTTGCCCCAGGGCGACGGTCAGCGAGTCATTGAAGCCGTGTAGAGTACCTGTGACTTCGGTCCGGAGCCGTGCGAGTTGACTCGTGAGTTCTGCAAGCTGAGTGCGCTGCGCCTCGGAGATCGCGGCGACACTGCGTACGATGGAATCACCGGAATGCTTCAGGACGACGGCCAACTCTTCGCGTGTTCCACGTGCCTCCGTCGATGCACCCATACGAAGGCGGTGTGCTTCCGCCTGGAGTCGGGCTTCCATCTGGTCAAGCGTGGTGCGCAGCGCTTCCAGAGCCGTGCTGTTGTCCTGGGGCTGCCGGCCCACGATCCGCCGTAGGACGATCCCGAGCAAAAGGAACGCCGCCAGCGCAAGTATCCAGGGTACATAGGTGACCCATTCCATGCCCGCACCTCCGGTTCCGCCGAGGTCCATGCATACACCAACCCGCCTCGTCCGCCCAACATGCGTATACCCGATGGCCAGCCGTTGAAATGTGATCCCACGGTTTTCCCCCATTCATCGAGGCGGGTGGGGTCTGATCACGGAACCAGATCGGGGGAATCTAATCTGAATCGCCGTAGTCCAGGGCGCGCATCTGTTCTCGTACTTTCGGATCGATCGTACGTGTCGTATCCGGCCCGATTGGCGTGCTGAGCGAATCGGAGAACCGTTGCATGGCTTGAATCTGTCGTTGTACGGATTCGGCCGTCACCGGCAGAGGCTGCTTTTCCTCGGGATCGATGGACAGATCGAAGGCGAGAATGCCGTGCGCGGACGTCTCGATGATTTTCGAGTCGCCATCGATCCAGGCACATGTGTGCAGGTTTGGTCCAAGTGGTCCTTTGGGATCCCGTCCAAGCTCAGCATAGATCGGAGACCACATCTGTGTAGGATTCGCTCCGAACCAGCGTTTCACCTGTGCCCTCCAGCCCGCGTATCGATCTGCTCGAAAAAGTGCCGTGAGTGAACGGCCGCGAGCCTCGGGCAAGGCCGATGCATTTGCGAGTTCCAGAAGTGTCGGTGCGACATCGACGAGCGATACACGAGTCTGTACGGATTGAGGGGCCAGGTCCGTGCCCCAGAAGAACAGCGGTACACGAATGACGGGTTCGTATAAGGCGCGACCGTGCCCATAGAAAGCGTTCTCACCCCAGCCTTCACCATGATCCGAGGTGACCACGACGATGGCGTTGTCGAGCAGGTGGCGTCGCTGCAATTCTTTGAAAAGACCCTCCAGATCTGCGTCGATCGTCGCCACCTCGGCGTCGTATAAATCTTCGAGGAGGGACTGCCAGATTCCGGTCTGATCTCTGGGCACCGCTAGAAGATTCCAACCGATGCCGTCGAGTGCTGCCCGTTTCTCTGCCGCATTCGGACGTGCATCGAGGATGCGTTCGACTCTCTCCCGCGGTGGGGTGAACGGCACGTGTGTTTCGAGGTAATGCATGTAGACAAACAGAGGTGTGGGATTTGACTCTGAAGCGGCAGCCGTTTGTGTGACAGTTGCGTTTTTGTCGAGCCAGGCACCGAGTTTTTGATGGAGGAGAGGAGCCCGGGTCTTGCCAATTCGTTTTGTCTCTTCTGCGGTGGCGGGCGCCCACACCCCGTAGAAATCAAAGCCTTGAGCAAATCCGGCTGCCGGGTTGACCAGGATGTTCGAGTCGAATGCTCCCGTGCGATAGCCGGCTTGCTTCAATTGTTCTGCGAGGGTGACCTCGCTTGCCGGGAGCACGGCGTGGAACGACTGCACCTGGTGCTGACTCGGATAGCGTGCGGTCCATAGCGATGCGAGCGAGGGCATGGTCCATGGTGCCGCAGCGTAGGCTCTCTCGAAGTTTATGCTCTGCGCACGCAGAGAATGGAGAAACGGTGCGAGTGGTTTCCCGCCGATCTCCTGGTCGAGTCGATCTGCTCGCAGGGCATCGATGAGAAACACGAAGATATTCGGTTGGACGCGACGGATGGAATGGCAACCATTCAGCGAGAGAATTGCCCCCAGTGAAAGGATCAGGATCACAGATCGGGCCGGACTCATCGCGATAGGCACGCTTGATGCGCCTCAGATGCACAGGAGCACGCCGGTGGCCGGCTCGCCTGTGGCGTGTTGAATGGCCGCCGCATAGAGTGCCACCTGCTGTTGATAATCGCTGAGAGACACCGCAAGTTCGCGATCCGTCTTGAAATCGACCACGGTCCAGATTTCTTCCTCGCGGAATGCCAGATCCACCACACCGTCGACGACCTGACCCTCCGCCGTGCGTAACGTCACCGGTGTTTCGCGACGGCACAATCCGTTGGCTGCCGCCCGGCGCGCACGTGTCAGCAACGGGTGCGCAAGCGCTCGTTCGACCGCCACCACAGCAGCCGTTGCTTCCTCTTCTGTGGCACCCAGTATGCGAGCCTGCACTTCTGCGATTTGTCGCAGCGCACTCCCGGAAGCCCGTAATGGCACAGATGCCAGGACGGCATGCACCAGACTGCCAAAGCGTTTGCCTCCCGGACGTTCTGGATCACGCTCGACTTCCAGCACCGGAATCTTCTCTGCTCCTTTCACTTCGAAAAGGTTTTCCGTGACTCGCGCCACTTGGATTGTCGGTTCACTGGCCCGTTGCAGAATGATATCGCGTTCGGCCCGCCAGGAACGATATGCCGCCAGGTCGGCATTGACGACCTGCGAATCCACTTCGCGTCCGATCAACTCCTGCTTGCGGATCCCGAAATTCTCCTCGGAGTCGAGTTCCAACACGCAAGGATCCCACCAGACTACGTTGTAACCGTCGAAATCGTGCTGCCCCGGGCGCATGGGCAGCGTCTGCGGTTGTATTCCGTCAGGCCGCTCCAGCACGGTTCGCGGTCCGAACAGCGGGCAGCGGGGAGCGCTTTGTGCTTTCTGGCGTGAGTCTTCCGGCGGGTAGATCGCGCCGTTGAAGGCGCTGACCCAGCCTCGTTCGAACGGCAGGTCTCCTACCGCAGGAATCACCAGCAGATCGCGTGCACGAGTCGCTGCGACATAGGCGATCCGTACACCTTCCGCTTCATCCCGGCTGTGTTCGAGGTCTGCGTTTGCCAGCAACTCGTGTGGCGAGCAGCCGTCCAACCGGATGGCACATAGCCCACGTTCGGCATCGATGTGGCGGTCCGCTTGGGCGCTCGCCGATTTTGCCGTGATGTCGGCCAGAATGACGACCGGGAATTCCAGGCCCTTGGCCTTGTGTACGGTCATGATTCTCACGCCGTCACTGCCTTCCTCGAGGATGGGTGCTTCCGGCGTCGGCGCTCCGCCAGCTTCCTCTCGCAAGCGTTCGACAAAACCGCGAAAAGAAAGGCCACCCTGCTCCTCGTAGACCCGTGCCAGTTCCGAAAGATGCAGTACGTTGGCCAGGGCCTGCTCGCCCGATGGACGCAAGGCAAACCCGGCATGGGCCCGGGTATGTTCGAGCAGCCGGGTGATCGTGTCACCAACGGCCCGGCGATTGCGCTGGAGATGAAGTTCTCGCAACAGGAGGAGGGCGGAAACAATCGGCTTCAGAGGCCCGGCCAGAGTCGGCAACCGGGCCGACGCCGGGATGCGGAAGGGATGCAGCCGGGCGTAGCGTTGGCGGTATTCGAAGAGCTCCTCATCTCCGATGGCGAAAAGGGAGCCATGCAATGTCGCGTAGACCGACAGCTCATCGTCGGGCCATTCGATGGCTGTGAGGGCGGCTCGCATTGTCTGGATCTCTTCCCGGTCATGGAAGGATCTTCCCCCTACCAACAAATGCCGGATGCCACGCGCTTCGAGAGCACGCACATAACCGCGGGTGATATCAGAACCCCAGCTCTGGAACCGGCGAAAGAGAAGGCAGATGTGCCGCGCGCCGATCGGTACCCGTTCTGTTGGCCGTTCGCGCTCCGTGACGCTCCATCCGCTGTGGTGCAATAGCCAGTCGATCCATGCCGCGACTGCGTGAGGCAGAGATGCCTCGATGGCGGTCTGGCGAATGTGATTCGTCCCGTACGGACGTGGTACGGACAGTGCGACCACTGTCGGTTGGTCGTGTGTATCCTCCCGGTACGGCGTGAGGGGCGTGTAGGCTGCCTGCAATGCTTCCGGTTTTGCCGTCATCGTTTCGGCAAAGGCGCGATTGACCAGCCTCTGGATCGACGGAACGGCTCGGAAACTTGTCGTGAGCTGCACGCAAAGGCCCCCCCGTTCGAGCAGTAGCTTCTTGACGTCTTCGTAAACACCGACGTCGGCGCGGCGGAACCGGTAGATGGATTGTTTGGGGTCGCCGACGATGAACAGCTTGCCGGGTCTTGGCGTGATTTCGCGCCAATGGTTCACGGTGCGATCTTCGCCGCAGAGGAGAAGCAGGATTTCCGCTTGCAGTGGATCCGTATCTTGAAATTCGTCGACGAAGACATGGGTGAATCGACTCTGCAATTCGGCGCGCACGTCCGCCGAATCACGCAGCAAGTCTCGCACACGCAACAACAGGTCGAGGAAGTCGAGACAACCGAGCCTTGCTTTTGCCTTCTCGTACAAATCGATGGTTTGCGTGAGATCCTCATGTAGTAGCGCTGCCAGTTGCGCATCAGCAGCGCGCTGGAATCCTTGCAGTGTGCTGCGCAACGCATTCATGCGGTTCTCGACTTCGGCCCGTGGCAGGTCGGGCGCGAAAAAGAATCCACCTCCCTTTCGTGAGCCGAAATCTTTGTCTCGCGCCAGACTTACCAACATGGCCTCGAGACCGTCGTAGTCGCGATCGCGCACGTTCTCGGCCCTACGGATCGACTTGCTCATCTGGCGTGCCCGAGCCGTGGTTCTGTAGAGCCCGTCGAAGCGTGGATTCGTACTTCGCTCCGTCAGGTCTGCCAACTCGTGCAACTGTTCCACGAGCTGATCGATGGCCGCGTCACGATCGAACTCCTTGATTTCCCACGCGGCAGGGAAATCTCGCCACGCGGTCAGAGTCCAACCGTTGCGACGAAGGCGCGAATGCGCGCTTTGTTGATCGTGAAAACCCGGCTCGCGGCGCAGCGCCCTGCGCAGTCCCGGGGGGGGATCTTCGAGTTGTTGTGTGAGCCAGACGTCGAATACCTGCGCGTAGAGGCGCTCCGCTTCCGCATCGTTCATGACCCGGAATTCGGGGTCGACACGTGCCTCGATCGGCCGCTCGCGTAGCAGATCGGCGCAGAAGCCATGGATCGTGGTGATCCAGGCCTCCTCCAGATGAATCAGGGCCTCCTCCAGATGACGCCCCCGAACATCATGCATGCGGGTCTGTGCACGGGCCTCTTCAAGAGCAGTACGCAGGCGCAGCTTCAGTTCACCCGCAGCGCGAGCCGTGAAGGTCACGGCCACGATCCGTGCGACGCTGGTCAACCCGGCGGCCACGACAGCGACGATGCGTTGGACGAGTTCGGTCGTCTTCCCCGTTCCTGCAGCCGCTTCGACCACCAGGGTGTCGAACAGCGCGGTACGAATCATTTCTCGAGCCTCGCTGTCGGGCAGCATGGTCATGGCAACCTCCTGAGCGTCGTCAGCACGTCGAGCGGCCGAGGATCTTTCTTGCGTGAACGCTGGGGTTCGTGCGGCCCGCACACTTCTATGAATTCGCAGAAGTCGCAGGCATGTGACTCTCGGTTGCCATTTCTTTCGGAACGGGGAGCAGGGGGGAAGAGTCCCGTTTCCACAGCTCTGTCGATGAGTTCCAGTGCCTGCTGTGCGTGTTGTCTGGCCAGGTCATCCATAGCGACTGTGTGTACGGCGAAGCCGCCCGCCGCGGTGCAAAAGGAAAGTAAAGACTCCCACACCGGGGAATCGAAGATCTCCTCGGTTGCCAGGCCGTAGAGCAGAGGCTGGAGGATGGTACCCCCGGCGATGATGAAGTCCGGCGGTGTCCGGTCGACTCCGGTCTTGTGGTCGAGGACGCGCAGGTGATTGTCCGAGGCACGTTTCTCGACCAGATCGATGGCGCCACGCAGAAGATAGTTCCCACAGACTCGAACGGGATCTCGCGTGCTCCTGGGGTCGAGGTCTTCCCGGCGTGGCAGACCGAAGCCCAACTCGCAGTGCGCCGGCTGCCATTCCTGCGACTCACTCGCCAGGCGTTGCAACCAGATGCGCAGATCCGTGCGCACCGACTCCACTTCATCGTGCCAGACACGTTCGATGGCGGGTGCGAGTTCGTCCCGGAAGCGTTCAGCGGCCCGGTCCAACACACGATCCAGAACCGATTCAGCACGCGCCAGGCGCGCCGGCGCCAGTGGTGTGATACGCTCTCGTTGCAAGGCGCGTAGTACTTCGGCTTGCGCCTTGTGCATGAGTTGGCCCCGTGTCAGCGGATCCATCCGTTCGATGCGGGCCGGTTGTTCGCGCGGATGGAGCCCCAGGATGGTGGAAAGGTAGAATTGGTAAGGGCAGGCGGCGAAACGCTGCAGCGAGGTCGGGGAATAGGGCCGAGATCGCAGGCGGTACTTTTCGAGCAGGGGACGCAGCGGTTCAGGGGCGCGCACGAAACCATCGGCGGGTGTCCATGCCTTGTGTTCCCAGCGGTACCATCGACTACGCAGGGAACGTCCGAGCGATTCGTTCAATTCGAGCAGGTAGCGGGCGCGCCCACGTGTTTCGATGGAGGTCTGCTCCAGGAGATACCCGAGAACTGCGAGGTCGTGCTCGATGTCGTCGATCGCCCGCGCCGCGTCCCGCGGTGCAGGCCATGCAAGGCGCGCATCGACGGTCTGCGCCGATTGCCGTTCGAACGCCTCGAAATCACGCACTTGACCGGTAATCGCCCGCTCGACGTCGAGCGCATAGAAGGACGGCACACGCGCCCGTCCTTCCACGACCTCGACACGTGGATAGGAGAGATACAGCCGTTCGGATGCTGCTCCGACGGCCAGATGGAGTTGCCGCCGCTCCCTCTCCGTGCGCGTGTCTTGCGTGGCGATCTCGACGGCAATCTTTTGGCGCAGCGCATCGTTGAGGATCGGGTCTTCGTGCGTGCG
>CAZEWD010000043.1:0-5246 GCA_964515725.1 uncultured Binatia bacterium (SeqCode) | reverse complement strand
CGCTTTGGAAAGATCCCCTCTGCCAGGCCGGGTACGAAAACGACACGGAAGAGTCGGCCTCGCGCATCCTCGGGTGGTGCGATGAAAACGCGACCGAAACGGCTCGCCGGTGGATCCTCTTCGAGTGTTCCCAGACGTTCCGAAAGAACGGCGATCACTTCCTCGATGCCGACCGGTCCCATGCCGGCCATGGACCGCAGCTCGGCAAGGGTGGCCGCCACGCGATCGCTCTGTCGCAGGGTGCGCGGCGCCAGAATTGTCAGCGCATCGAGCCACTCCCCCCACACCGCGAACTCTGGAAAATTATCGAGTTCCTGGATGATCGGGAGGGCAAAGCTTGTCAGATGTCCCAACCGCTCGATGTCGGCACGCAGTGCGCCGGCGGCAGAACCGTCCGGATCTTCACGATCCACCTCTGCAAGGCGCGCACGAAGCTGCGCCTGTAGTCCGACCAGCCGCCTTTCCCACCGCGCACGCCCGCCAATCACCGCCGCTTCCACCAGGAGATCTTCCCAATGCCATGGCGCACGCAGGGAACCGGCAAGGATCGGTTGCTTGTCGGTGTCACGATCTGTCTCGACATCCCCGCCAGATGTGGGTGCGGCATTGGGCCCGCCATCGAGCGGAGAGAGGATCTCATCGCGCGGCGCAACCCATGTCTCTGCCGGTGTTCCGGTGTTTTGGCGCGGCACCTCTCCGAGTGACAGGTACTCTGCGAAGCGGCGTGCCGAAAGCCCTTCAGCCCGGCAGCGCAGCAGTGCGAGGAAGGCGCGCCCCGCCGGGTCAGGCCTCGCCGTGCCACGCGCCAGAAAGGTGGGGATCTTGGCCCGCTGGAGCGCCTGGTCGAGCAGCAGCGCATAGCGCTCTGGCCTGCGCAAGAAGACGGCCATTTCGTCGAAGCGTACGCCACGTTCGGCCTCGCGGATCATCCAACGTGCGATCTCCACACACTCTCTTTGTTCGCCCGGAGCCGAGAAGAAAACGACCGACTCGTCGATCTGATGCTCCGGCTGCGGCGCAGGATCGAAGAGGTGGAGTCGCAACCGGTCGAGGCTGATGCGTTCGTCTGGCTCCTTTTCTCCGATGGGATGGATAGCGCCGCCGAGGTGGTGCAGGAATTCGTGTGTCCGTCGATCTCCGCGTGTCAGGGTGGCCAGTGTCTCGGGAGCGGCGTCGGTCAGGGCACTGACGAAGTCGCGCTCTTGCGCCGTATCGATGGCGAGATCGAAGAGAAGTAGCGGAGCCCCAATCGGCGCTACCCGGGCACGAGCAGCTTTCGTTGCGGCATGCAGGATCTGCGCACGATCGGCGACACCTGCGTTCCTGAGTTGTGTCACGAACTCTTTGAGGACAAGTGCCAGCTCGGAGGCTGCCGGCGCGACACCGGCCACGGCGCTGGGAGTCACGTTGGCAAGTCTCAACTCGCTCAATGTGGCCGCCAGAGCCGGTGCAAAACCGGGAAATGAGGCGACCGGTTCGAAGTGGGAAAGTTGCTTGCGCCGTCGTACTTCGTGCAAGGCACGCGCGACGATCGCAGTTGTCCCGAGAGTACTGGTGTGGGTCAGCTTCTCTGCGGCCAGGAATGGTGCGGCCAGGACGGCGGCGAGTTGCGCCAGAGTGAAGCGGTGCCACCCGAAGCTGGCGCCGGCGTCGAGTGACAGACGCTGTACGAGATCGTCAACGGCGCCACGTGTCGGGCCGATCAACAGCAGCTCTGTTCCTCTGGGAAAGGACCAGACGAAATCGACTGCTGCGGCGACGCGATCCGCGCTCGCACTCGACTCAACCACCGTGAGCATGACAGAGCGCGATTATCGTGTTTGCTTGCTGCTGACCAGTGGCGAGAACACTCCCATCAGGCTGGATTGCGAACATCGGTAGAGAAGGAGTACTCGTTCGATCCGCCGTAGGCGTGAATTCTTTCAGGTCTCTTCGTACAGTTCGGCCAGATTTGCGCGTGCCAATGCCCGTTGTGCGGCGTTGAAGGCCAATGGGGAGTCGACATGCGGGTTGACACGAACCTCCGGAGCAGTTTCCAGGCGGACCAGCACCTCATCGGCAGTTGCTGTGAGCAGTTGTTCACAATGAGCATAGAGACCATGTGGCCCTTCTTCGATGTCATTATGGATCGTCAGGATCGAGCGCAGTGCTTTCACGATCACCGGCTTCGGAGGAGGGACCAGCAGTGCTGCAATGGCCCCATGTTGGAGACGCAATGTGGCTGCTTCCTCCAACGGTTTTCCGCCGTTGGCTGCCTGTGCGGCTGTGAGCAGGATCTTCTCTTCCAGACCGATATGACGCAGGAGCCGCTTGCGGAACTCCGCGTAGACGTCCAGATCGATGGGCGTCTCGGCGGTCGCGCGTGCCAGCAGGTCATCGAGAAGCCTGTGATCCGCTTCAAGGTACCGTTGAATAGGACCGGGGGTGTGGGTTTCTTGCATAGCCGCCCTTTGTACCATTCCGATTCTTTCTGTCACGCCATGGTGCCTATGCGGAGTACCGGCTCCAGCGTAAGGAGGAGCACCGCCATTCCATGATCGAAGAGAGAGGCTCGGAGACCGGACGGTTTGAAATCACTCGATTTCTGTCGTGCACATCCCCATATGATCGCGGGCCACACCAGCAGCCGCTCTCTCGCAGTCGTTGCCATAGGTATGACCGTCACAACCGCATACCGGATCAAAAATCTTCAGACAGGCACGTGGTAGGGGCCTACACTCCCCCTGCATATCCGCCACACGACAGGCGCCTGCTGGTATTTCGCAGTATTCATCCGATTTGCAGGGGAACCCCGCAAAACCACCACAACGACGGATCTCAGGACATGCACCAATGGCATGGTTCACTGCCGCAATGATTTCGTCGACGGTGATCAGACAGTTGTGGTCCTGATCACCCGCCTGACAATCACAGATCTCGGATTCTTCGATGGCGATATTGACCAGCCGGATGACCTCGTCGATCGTCACCTCCGAGTCACCCGAACAGTCCCCAGCACACGTCGTAGGCGGCAGGCAGGGACCACAATTCCCGATCTGTCCGGTTTCGAAATCGACTTCGGCACACTGTTCCGGAGGGCAGGCAACACACTGGCAGGCAGATGGTGCCGCCGTCGGCGTCGGCGTTGGTGTATGGGCGATGCAGCGTCCATCCGCTGCGCATGACGCGTGCGGCTGCAACTCGCAGTTGCCAAAACAACCACCGAACAGGGGAGGCACACAGACCGGTTGCCCGTCTGGGTCACACTGGCAGCAGGCATCGAGCCCGGGTGTGGGCGTCACGGCTGGATCTACACTTTTCGCGATCGAGTTGCGCGGCGTGGCGAGGGAGATGAGTGCAAGGCAGATAAATGAGACAACGCACTGGGAATAGGTTCGATCGTGCTTTGCGGAGATGCGTTTTTGTGCGGTCATGGCCCTACCTCTCCAGAGATCAGGTCGTGCGTCAATCGGTCTGAAATCGTGCGGACCATTCCTGAGTCCCGCATCACGGGGGACCGAATTGCCCTGGATCATGTACCTTACCGTTGACAACCATGCTCGCTGCGTTTTGTGAGGAGAGCATGAATGACCTGCTCGACAGGCTTGCAGCAATTGTCGGCGCGGATGGGCTACTGGTGGATGACACAGCCATGGCGCCGTTTCTTATGGACTGGCGCAAACGGTACGTGGGCCGTGCGCTGGCCGTGATCAGACCGGCATCGACGAACGAGGTCTCGGATGTCGTGCAAGCGTGTGCGGCACGGCAGGTGGGCATCGTCCCGCAGGGCGGAAATACCGGGCTTGCCGGTGGTGCTACACCCGATGGTTCGGGTACCCAGGTGCTTCTCAGTCTGGGGCGCATGCAACGTGTCCGTAATGTCGATCCCATCGGTAATACGCTCACGGCCGAAGCCGGCTGCACGCTGGCTTCGATTCAAGAGGCAGCCCGTACTGCTGGTCGCTTGTTCCCTCTGAGTCTGGCAGCCGAGGGGAGTTGTACGATTGGCGGTAATCTGGCGACGAATGCGGGTGGCACCGCTGTCCTGCGCTACGGCAATATGCGGGAACTGGCACTCGGCCTGGAAGTCGTACTGGCCGATGGTCAGGTGTGGGACGGGTTACGGGCGCTACACAAGGACAATAGCGGTTACGATCTGAAACATCTCTTCATCGGTTCCGAGGGAACACTTGGCATCATCACGGCTGCGGTACTGAAGCTGTTTCCATTGCCGTACGGCAGGGCCACGGCGTTGGTGACGGTGCAATCCCCCACCGCTGCACTGACGCTGCTCGAACGCTTGCAACGCCGCCTGGATGCAAGACTCACCGGGTTCGAACTCATCTCCGATTTTTGCATCGAGTTGGTTCTTCGACATTTTCCCGATTGTCGATTCCCTCTCGATGCACGATCTCCGTGGTATGCCTTGATCGAGCTTACCGACAGCGAGGCGACGGAACAGGTCCGCGAGACCCTCGAGAATGCTCTTGTGCGGGCGGTAACAGATTCGCTCATTGGTGATGCTGCTCTGGCCGCCAGCGAAACGCAGGCTGCCGAGTTGTGGGCGTTGCGCGAGAACATCAGTGAAGCGCAGGCACGCGAGGGGAAGAACATCAAGCATGACGTCTCCCTGCCCCTCGCCTCCATCGTAGACTTCATCGTATCCGCAGATGCGGCTCTGGCTGCGGCGTTTCCCGGTGTACGTCTGGTCTGTTTCGGACATCTCGGTGACGGTAACCTGCACTTCAATGTCTCTGCACCGGCCGGGATCGAGGCGGAAGCATTCCTGGCGAACCAGACGACGGTCAATCGGATCGTGCACGACCATGTCACCCAGTACCGTGGTTCGATCACGGCCGAACATGGTGTCGGCCAACTCCGGCGCGAGGAACTCCGGCATTACAAGACTCCTCTCGAACTCGACTTGATGCGAAGACTCAAGACCGTTCTGGACCCTCTGGGTATCCTGAATCCGGGCAAGGTGATTTGAGGGAACGAAGAATCTGCCACACCCGCCCTGGGACAAGCCGGACCTGACGGTACTTTCTCGTCGGATCCGGACGATCCATCACACTACGACTAGATACAGAACAGAGTTGTCTCGGGGTCGTCATCTCCTGGAACGTCCATGTCAAGAGCAGATCCGGCTCGCCCCGTTGGATCACTGAGGGCCGACTCCCTCGTGAACAGGTCTGTGTCGCCGGTGTTGACATCGATCCATTCCACCGATGGCGTATTCACGGAGAGCGGATCGATGATGAGATCTC
>CAZEWD010000042.1:0-15006 GCA_964515725.1 uncultured Binatia bacterium (SeqCode) | reverse complement strand
GGTGGTTGCAACTTGTAGGTGGTGCCGGACACCGTCACCTGTAACTCGGCCATGGCTTCGAGAAGTGCCGACTGTGTCTTGGGCGTGGCGCGGTTGATTTCATCGGCCAGGAGCACGTGCGTGAAGATGGGCCCGGGAACGAACTGGAAATGGCGCCGTCCGTCTTCTTCCACGACAACGCGGGTTCCCGTGATGTCAGCCGGCATGAGGTCGACAGTGAACTGCACCCGGTTGAAGGAGAGATTGAGCGCCTCACCGAGTGTGCGCACGATCAGGGTTTTGCCGGTGCCGGGAACTCCTTCGATGAGGACGTGTCCGCCCGCAAAGAAGGCGGTCAGGATCTGTTCGATGCTTTCGCTATGGCCGACTACGATACGCCCGAGTTGATCCCGTAACGCCTGAAAGACATCGCGAAAATGGGTAACGAGTCGTGAAGGCTGATTTGCGCGATCGTTCATGGTTGGGTCCGTGCCGAGTATACACGGCGAACGACGTCTTCATACTGTGCGGGAACTTCCGTCTTTCGTAGGGGATCATCCGGCTGCTGTAGACCACGCGGCATGACGACAGGACGGCTCGATCTTTGTGTTCCGGCCGTGGTGGCGGGTTCGCGATGCCGGGCGTCCGTCTTGGCGGCATGTCGTGCTTCACTGGTTTGCAGAAACGATGTGATGGTGAGCTGGAAAGTTTCCGGCGTGCCAGTCCCGCTGATCGGTTTGGCAGCCGGGTGCGGATCGAGGATCCCGGCCCGATCCGTCCCTCCGCCGGCTTGTGCTGCAGACCTGCCACCGGAAGGTGGAATGTCAGGCGTGTTGGCCTTTTCCTTGCGGCCTGGCTCGGAGGAAGGTGCCACGCCTGACGGGGAGTGTTGCACCGTTGTATCTGTATTCGGCTGGGGGCCGGTTCGCGAAGTCAGTTCCTGGCGGGTGTCCTCCGTGGCTTTTCGCTGCGCTGGGTCGGCTGTCGCTGGACCGGGTTTTCTATCCGGAAGCTGTTGTGGAAGTGGGCCGGAGTCCTGCCGGTTCCGGCCGGACAGGCCCGCCGTCGTTTGCTGTCCGTCATTTTGCCTGGAATGGGCCTGATGGGGCATCAGCCTGGGCGGGGAGTCGTGCGAATCGACCACATTGCCGGGCGGCGCCGGACCGCCGGCATCTCGCATCTGCGATTCCTGTGATATGTTTGTGCCCGTCGTCTGCTGCGGATCGGTTTGGCCATCGCCCGCCGCCGATTGCTGTTGCAAGGGGAAAGCTTTCGCTGCCGGGCCGGTGATGGGTGGTTGGGCATTCTCCGGCGGAGACGGGATCGAGCCGGGCAGCTCTGGAAAGTGGGGTGGCCGTGCCGTTGGCCGAAAGGCGATCGATATGGCGAGAAGCAGGATGGAGGTGGTGAAAACCCAGCCACTGCGAGGCATCTCAGGCGGTACGATGGTGTGGGGCGACCAGTGAGGCATCGATGCAACGGACTGTGCGACGAGCACCGGCATGAACCGGCTTGTGATACCTTGCCGTCGCAGGGCGACCAGCGTCGTCAAACGTTCGGAAAGTTGAGCCGTTCGATCGACCAGAATCGCGGCAGCGGGCAGATCGCTCCAACGCCGGCGTGCCAGGAACGCAGTGACGCCGCAGCCGCCGGTACACAGAATGAATCCTGACACAGCAAGGGTGAACGACCCGGCGGCATCGACAATTCCGCGCCACACTGCAACTGCGGCGATCAGGAACAGCGCCGAGAGAACGGCGCAACCGGCCCGGATGGTGGCGCGGACGTTGAGTCTCCGCACCACCCGCTGCAGACGCTTCTCGATTTCACTGACACCGATGATAATCGCTGGCATGCGCGCCTTCGAGAAAGAGCAACATAAGAGACGGCGCAACACATGGTCAACCACGCATTCCGCCGGCTTCCTGCCTCTTCGGTCATGGCGCCGCCTCGGACGCAAACCCCATGAGGCGAGACACACCGATCCGGCCTTGACTTCTAAATGAAAACGGATATCAAAATCGCGTGATGGAAACGATGGACCTGCGGCCGTCTCGACACGGACAACGTTCATTGGCGGAGTGCTCGGTGTGCGTTCTGCGTGCCCTGATCGGCATGTCGTTCCGGAGGCCGGAAGCAGCGGGGCTCTTGCGCGATCTCGAAGATGTCGATCCAGGCGCGCTTCGTGAAAGCGCCGTTGTCGACCGGCTTGTCCATATCGCCCGCCGGCAAGGCTGCGCAGCGCGGCGTCTGGAGGGGTTTCTCGGCCGGAGACTCCGCAAGGAATGTGCGCGCTACGAGGGGTGCACGCTGGCCCAACTTGCTCAGATCTGGGCTGGTGACGGACGCTCTCTCGATGGGCGGGCACTGGCCGCCCTGCTCTGGACGGTTGCCCGGAACGATCATCCGGCGTTCCGCAAGTTGGAAGATCGACTCGCCAGAGACATTGAATTGCTTGCGTTCCAGGCTCTGGCGGACAGTGCGCCGGCGCGAGCTGCGTCTCAGCAGTCTCTATGAAGGAATCGATGAATCAAGCGGAAGCGTGCAAACGGCGCAGACTGGCGCAACAAGGTCCTTTCCATGTCGATTATTGTGATTGTGGAACCCTGCATGTCAGTCTCGGCGCGATGACGGTCCGGCTTGCGCCATCGGGCTGTGTGGACCTGGCGCTCGCCTTGACTCTGGCTCTACGCAACCTTGCTGACGTGAACGCAGAGGTGGTGCAATGATCGCCTGAGAACTGCGGACCGGTTTGCCTCGCCCTGTGTCTGAGATAGAAGGGCGGGCGTGTCGGAACGGATACGGCGGCAGGCCGCCCGCATGGGTGTTTTGCTCAAAGTCGAACGGGAGTTGTGGGCGGCGGGCTGTGTCCATGTTGCGGGGTGTGACGAGGTCGGAGTCGGACCACTGGCTGGCCCTGTGATTGCCGCCGCCGTCATCGTGCCGCGAGACATGCGGATCCGCGGGGTGGATGATTCGAAGAAGCTGAGCGCTGCGCGCCGTGCCGAACTGGCGGAGGAGATTCGCGGGCAGGCGACAGCCTACGCCATTGGCAGAGTCGACGTCGAGGAGATCGATCGACTCAACATCTATCATGCGGCGCTGGAGGCGATGCGCCAGGCCGTGATGGCCTTGTGTGTGTCACCCGACCACATCGTGGTTGATGCCCGCCGTATTCCAGGGATCGATCTAGCACAGACACCCATCGTCGGCGGAGACGGCCGCAGCTATTCGGTTGCTGCCGCTTCCATCGTGGCAAAGGTGACACGCGACGATCTCATGCGAGAGATGCACGAGTTCTACCCACAGTACGGATTCGATAGGCACATGGGTTATGCCACGGCAGATCACCTGGCAGCACTCGAACGGTACGGACCCTGTGCGATCCACCGGCGCTCCTTCATGCCAGTGCGCCAGGCACGATTACCGGGAATCTGACGGGAGTTTCCTGGTTCCGTTCGGGGTCGCTGGCTCTCCACACAGAAGCGAAATCGACGGCGACGTGGGCACCAAGACAGAAGTCACTTGACGACCACGGTTTTCACGTTGGTGAACTCCCTGATGCCATACGAGCCGAGTTCGCGGCCATAACCCGAGTGCTTGATCCCGCCAAATGGCAAGCGCGGATCGGATTTCACGAAGTCGTTGATGTGAACATCGCCCACTTCGAGACGTGCAGCGAGTGTTTCGGCACGGGTGAGATCCTGGGTCCAGATGCTGGCACCGAGTCCGAACGGCGTATCATTGGCCAGACGCACGGCTTCCTCTGCGTTACGAGCAACGAGCACCGTGGCGACCGGGCCGAAGAGTTCCTGGTCGTAGGCCGGCATACCGGGACGGACATGGCTGAGGACCGTCGGTTCGTAGAAATACCCTGATCCAGGCATCGGTTTGCCCCCCGTGAGGACGCGCGCGCCTTTGCGCACCGAAGCGCGGACCTGTGCGTGCAACTCGCGGAGAAGATCGGCGCGGGCCAACGGGCCGACTTCCGTCACTGGGTCGAGTGGATCGCCCACACGCAGGGCGCGCATCGCATCGAGGAAGAGGGCGAGAAAGTCCTTTGCCACCGGACGTTCGACGATGAATCGCTTCGCTGCGATGCAGCTCTGGCCCGAGTTGATGGTCCGCGCTTGTGCCGCAAGGGTGCTGCAATGCATCAGGTTTGCGTCGGAGAGCACGATGAAGGCGTCAGAACCGCCCAACTCGAGGACCGATTTTTTCAGCGATCTGCCGGCATACCCGCCTACCTGCCGGCCTGCTGCCTCACTGCCGGTCAGTGTCACGGCGGCAATCCGTGGATCGTCGATCAGCCGTTTGACCGTCCGTGATGGTGCCAGCAACGTTTGGAACACTCCTGTGGGAAACCCACTTCGCCGGAAAACTTCTTCGATCGCCAGGGCACATTGCGGCACGTTCGACGCGTGCTTGAGCACACCGACGTTGCCCGCCATCAACGCGGGCGCCGCGAAGCGGAACACCTGCCAGAATGGAAAATTCCAGGGCATGACGGCGAGCACCGGACCGATCGGATCAAAGCGTACGTAACTGCGGGCCGCTCCCGTGGGCACTTCCTCGACGGCCAGGAGGGATTGCGCCTGTTCCGCGAAAAACTCACAGACCCAGGCGCATTTTTCGATCTCGCCAAGCGCCTGTGTGATCGGCTTGCCCATTTCGAGGGTGATCAATTCGGCATACTGTCGTTGCTGACGGCGCAGGCGCTGCGCTGCGCCGCGCATGAGCGAGGCGCGATCTTCAAAGGGTGTGGCGCGCCACGTGCGAAAGGCACGTTTGGCTCTGTCGAGCGCCGCTTCGATGGCTTTCGCGGGCGTCGGCTGAAAACGTTTCACCAGTTCGCCAGTCGCAGGATTCAACGTTTCGATTGCCATCCCGCCCTCCTAGCGAGACGGTGGAGGAAGCGAAACCCGCTGCGAGTGCCCGTGTCTGTCACCGTGTCGGACTTCACGGAGGCGCCGTTTCGACTGCTCCTGGGCGGCGGAGGTGTTCAATTCTCTGTGCTCGCCGCGTGTCCTGTGTTATCCCGCCTGCAGTGGCGCAGGCGAACCAACAACTGGCTCACGAAGGCCCCCGAGCAATCGATCGCGCTGTCGGCCAGCGAGGCCGTTCGGCTGGCGACGAAAGATTGATGTGCTTCGTCGAGCAACGCCCAACCCGTCGAGATCGCCAGCGCTTGGACGGTCCATTGCCAGCGCCAGCCGTTGGAGCGTCCACGCCGTGCCGCCCAGTAGCAGAGCGCACCGAGCACGAAGAACTCGGTGAAGTGTGCCGTCTTGCGGATGATCATGTGTGCGATGTTGAAACCGTGCGCCGTCAATTCCGGAAACAGCCAGCGCAGGATCGGATCGATGTACCGATTGGTGTTCCGAGCCGAGAACGGATCGCCCGACAGGATGGAAATCACTGCCATCCAAAGTGCGACGACGCCCCAGTAGCGCACCAGAGTCACCCACCCCGAAGAATCCGAGGAGTCCGGGGGTGTTGATGCATGCCGGCTCGTGGTGCCCGTCATGAGGGGAGAACCGTGATGGCGCAGCGTCTGGGAACCTTTGTTGCGGGGATGTTGACGGCTTTGGCGATCATGGTGGGCCTGTGGCTCTCCCAGCGTATGTCCGAGCGAATCGCGCCGTCGGTTGCCGGGGTCACGCCGTTGCCGAGCCTCACACCGCAGTCCACGGTGACGGCCTCACCGACTGCCGTATCCGCACCAGCGGGGTTCCGTCTTGCCGGGGTTGCCGTGAATGCAGACCAGTTGTACGCCGTCATCGAGCAGCCGGGCGGCAGCCATGGGCTGTACCGGCAGAACGACGAGATCGAAGGTCTCGGACGGCTCTTGCACGTGGGCGGAGATAGGGTCGTCATAACCACCTCATCAGGCGATATCACACTGTGGGTGGCGCCGGCAGCCTCGCCGACACCCACGATTACGCGCCGGCCCGCGACACCGACCATCATCCGGCCGAGGCCGCTTGTGACGCCGGCTGGCGGTGGGTCAGCTCCCGCAGCAACGCCTTCAGTCTTTCGGGGTCGACCGGCTTCTTGAAGAGGACGCCCTGCAGTCCTTCCAGACGGCTGCGTTTGATGACGTGATCCCGGTCGTAGTAATAGCCGGTCATCAAAAGCACCGGTGTGTCGCCGCTGTTCTTGATCTCCATGTATAGGTCGTACCCATCGAGATCGGGCATGACGACGTCGCTGACGACTGCATCGAAGGGTTGCGTATTGAAAATCTTCAGTGCTTCCAGCCCGTTGTGCGCGGTCGAGACGATGCAGCCTTCGAGGCGCAACAGGTCACGCACGGAGTTGCAGACACCCTCGTCGTCGTCGACCACGAGCACGCGCGGCCCTTCGAGACCGCCCTGTGTCTGTGGCGGGCGATGTTCGTTTCCCGAGAGATCCGCCATCTGCGTCCCGCCGTGATATTCACGCGTCGTGTAACGGCCGCCGCGCGAAAGATCGACGAGGCGGGTGACGATGGCCTGGATTTTCCGGAGTTCGTGCCGGATGGCTTCGATCCGCTCTTCTTCGACGGTGGCCCTGTCGTCACCAGCATGTTTTCGTATGAATTGGTCGAGCAGTTCCACCTGGTTGACGATGGCTTCGAGCGGATTGTTGATCTCGTGGCAGACGGCGACAGCCACCTCGCCCAGGGTGGCGAGCCGATCCTTGCGGCGAAGTTCCCGGATATCCTTGGCAAAGCCGATCGAGCCGATTTCGAACCCGTCGGCATCCGAGAGAATCGAGCCTGAAATGGCGGCGGGCAACGTCTGCCCCCAGCGATCGACGAAGACCGTCTCGAAGTTCTTCAACTTCCCGGGGCCGCCGAACTCATCACTGCGCATCGCTGCCATGACACGACGCGCCTCCTCGATGGTTGGGTAGATCGCGGTTACGTGCTGATCGAGGATCTCTGCCGCCGTATAACCGAGAGTCCTCTCCGCGCCATCATTGTAATAGACGATGGTTCCCACCCGATCGACGGCAATCACCATGTCGGGCGAGCTTTCGATGAGTTGCTCGAGATAGTGGGACGAGAACTGATTCGGGCGCAGGTAGGGTTCGGCCATGGATGTTGCCGATTCCAGTCAACGCGCGTTGCCGAATCCCGCCGGGCGCACCCATTCTTCGGTGCGGCCAGGAGGCACGGGAACTCGCTCACGCTGCTTGCGCGCCAATCGCAACAGTACCTTCATCGAGGTCTCGAAGTCTTCGATCGGACGCACTTCCAACAGGCCTTGTTTTTCGATTTCGTTGAATACTTCCTCGCCTCGCTCGCTACGAATGACGGTGATCGTCCAGCCACTCGCCCCGACACCTCCACAGGATATATCGGCCAGCTCGGCCGAAAAATCGCCGCAGTGATGGCACTCGGGCCGTGCATACTCCTGCATCTGGCGCAGATTGAGCTCGACCAACTCGCCGTTCTTCTTGTAGATCTGGACCTTGCCCTTCACGTTGAACTGCTGGATCTCCGAGAGGGGTATCCCCATCTCCTTTTCGATCGTGTCGACCATGAGACCCTGAAATTCGAAGACTTCGCTGCATAGCAGACCGATGTTGAACGAAATCCGTTCTCCGAAACCTTTGAGAAAGCGGTGTTGCCGGTCCAGGATTTTGTCCTTCTTGCGGCCGTTGTCGAGAAATCCGGGATCTACCGTCTGCATCTTGCGCACCGGAGTGATCTGACAGCCAACTCCCACGAATGCCACCTTCGTCAAACCGAGTTCGACCGCTTCGGGCATGATCAGGACGGTTGGGCAGTACGTGTACCAGGAACGGGCACTGCGGATTGCGTCTTCCGCCGTCGTCACCAGACGCGGTTGTGGCTGGCAGGGTTTGTCGGGATCGATGGCTGCCACTGCGGCGCCGTCGAAAACACCGTTGCGCAGGCCCCAGCAGAGGATCGTCGTGACGACACCACCGTCCTGGCAGCGCTCCAGGACAGCGGGATCTTTACTGCGCGCGGCGACGATGCGTCGATAGACCCCGAACGTGCCGCGATAGCCGCCGTCGAAGACCTTGGGAATCAAGTGGTGTTCCCGATCTTCGAGACGCGGACACACCTGGGCGCAGCAATCGCAACCGATGCCTTCGCTGATGCCGCAGTAATCGAAGGGGAAAGTTGCCTTGGCAACCTGCTTGGGTTTGCCGTCGATGTATTCGATGACGTTGTGGGGGCAAACCAGGACGCAGGTGCCGCATTCGCAGCAGCTCCCGTACGCCACCACTTCGTTCATCATTTCCTTGAAACTTCGAACCATTCCGCGTCGGCACGAGCCTTATCGCCCGCTGTGGGGGGAGTCAACGGATCGGATCGGATCGGAATGGTGCCGGATCACTGCGGGCTCATCCGCATGGGCGTGGTGAAGACTCGCAGTTTGTCCGGCAGCATATGTGGCTTGGTGATCGCCTGCTCACACTCGTAGTTCTGACAGATGAAAATGGAGAGTGTTTCGCTGGCCAGTTTTTGTTCGCGCAGGAAGGGGAGCAGACGTTCGAGCGGCGCATCGTTCGCCCCATGGAAGATGACCAGGGCGCGCGGCAGGTATGTATCGAAAATCGTGGCGACCACGTCCTTCACTTTTTGGTCGGCGGCGCTGGCGGCGATCACGATTTCCTGCCCCGGGCCGAGGATGAAGTCCTCGGCGACGAGAAGAAACGTATAGGCGGAAGGCGCCTGACTCACATCATCGTAATTGGTGGAGAGCAGTGCGCGTCCCCGAGTCGTAAAGTCGAGATTCTTCACCAGGTGGCCGATGCGCAGGAGTTCGTAGGCGGCCACCGACTCGCCCGCCGGCAAAGCCGTATCTTCCAGCGCTTCGATCCGGGCGACAAGTATCTCGTGATCCGAGGCACTGAAACGCAGATTCTTGAACCCCGGGTTCTTGAACAGGTCGACCATGGTGCGGGTCAATCTCTCGCATTCGATGAGCCAGCGCGTTTCGAGAGTTGCCTCGTAAAGTTGATGCAGGCCCAGGATCAGGTAGGCATAGTCGTCAAGAAACGCCGGAGTATCGGAGACAACGCCGCGATACATGCTGCGCATCAGCCGGCCGTTCTTTTGCAACTTCGTCAGGATGAATTCGGCGGTGTGACGCGCGGCGGCTTCGTATTGTGGATTGTGCATCGACAACGACGCATCCGCCAGCGCCGCGATCATCAGCCCATTCCATCCCGTCATGATTTTCTCGTCGCGTACCGGACGGGGACGCTGTTTGCGCAAGGCGAACAATCCCGCCCGTGCTTTCGCCATGGTTTCGATGAAGTCGCGCTGACCGATCTGGTGCGTCTTCATGAATTCTTCGGCAGGCACCGGAATCGACAGCGGACCGCGCTCGCTTCCCTCGGGCAGACCGAAGAAATCGGCGACCCATGGACCGTCCTTCGCCCCCAGCGCAGTGATGATCTCAGAGCGAGTCCAGGTGTAGTAGGTATCCTCCGCACTGTTGATGTCGGTAACCTCGGCGCTGTAGAACGCGCCCTCTGCCGACTTCAGATCGCGCAGCGCGTAGGTGAGGATTTCCCGGGCAGCGCTGTTGAACACCGGGTTCCTGGTGGCGCGAAAGGCTTCAATGTAGATTCGCGCATCGAGGGCCTGGTCGTACAGCATCTTCTCGTAGTTTGGCACCCGCCAGGCGGCATCGCTGGTGTATCGGTGCATGCCGCCGCCGATCAGATCGGTGATCGCGCCTCTCGACATGCGATCGAGCGTCGTGGTCACCATGCCCAGGGCAACCTCGTCACCGCTGCGCTGCCAGTACCGCAAGAGAAATTGCAGAGTATGGACCTGTGGAAATTTCGGCTGCTTCCCGAAACCACCGTTCTGCGCGTCGTAGAGCATCGCAAGTTGCGCTCCTGCCCGGTTGATGATGGTGGGATCCAGCAGTCTTTCCGAAGGATCCGGGATCTGGCGGAGTTTTTCCACGACGCCTTTTGCTCTTGCGATCTCACCTTCGCGGTTCGACTGCCATGCCTGCCTGGTCTTGTGCAGCAGGGCCGGGAGTGCCGGACGACCGTCAATCTCTTCGGGCGCCAGATAGGTGTCGCCCGACAGCGGCTCTCCATCCGGTGTGAGAAAAATGTTCAGGGGCCAACCGCTCCTGCCCGCCATCTTCTGCAACGCAGCAGTGTAGAGCGCATCCACGTCAGGGCGTTCTTCGCGATCCACGTGAATGGCGACGAAATCACGGTTGATCATTTCGGCGATCGCAGGGTCGTCAAAGCTCCCCTGGGCCATGATCCGGCACCAGTGACAGGCGAAGAATCCGATCGACAGAAAGATCGGCTTTCCCTCGCGTTGGGCGACAGCGAAGGCCTCCTTCCCCCATGGGTACCAGTTCACAGGATTGAAGGCGTGTTCCTGTAGATAGGGCGTTGGAGCGAGCGCCAGCCGATTGACGTACCGCGGCGTGCCATCCGGGTTCCGGTGAGGCGTTGCCTGCTGGGCGAGAGGTGCAGCGGCGGCGGCGCGCCGTAGCCGTGCCTGCAACTCGGGGCTGAAAGCGGGGGCACCCGGAAGCCGGAGTAGCGGCGTTTCGGCAGCGACACTGCCAGCCAGAACCCAGACCACGATGCTCAAGAGCCATGCGCGTTGCATGATGACGTGTCCTTATGACGAGTGTCCGGGGGGATGTCCACCGCAACAATCGATTTGGCTCCCTCCACCTTGACTTCCGACCTGGTGATTCTTGCTCATCGGGCGGGCTCGGGTGCGACAGCCGCTGTCTCCGGCAACGCAGACATATTGGATCTTTGCCGATTTGATGGTTGACTGGGAGGGTGCCGCCGGTGCCATCGAAAAACGAACTGCAAGGGCATCCTGCCGGACTGTGGGTGCATCGCAGCAACCGGATGGAGAGACTTGCCGAAATGCTCGTGGAGGTCGCCAGCACACGGGTTCCGGACCCGTTTGCGCGTGAATGTATCGTCGTACAGGGCCGCGGTATCGAGCGTTGGCTGTCGATGGAGTTGGCGCGACACTTGACGGTCTGGGGGAATCCAGAGTTTCCCTTCCCGCGCAAACTTTTCGAACGGCTGCTCGATCTCCACTCGACGGATGCGGGAAAAATCGATCCGTACGATCCGGACGTCCTGACCTGGGCGATCTGCCAGGAATTGCCTCCACTTCTCGAGAAGCGGGAGTTTTCTGTTGTGCGGGCCTATGTGGAGCGTGCCCGAGTTGGGGACACTCCGCGGGGGGGGACGGATTTCGAAACGGTGGCGCTGGCGCAGCGCCTGGCAGAGATGTTCGACCAATACGTTGTCTATCGCCCGGCGTGGATCCTCGATTGGGAGCAGGGCAAGGACGATTCCTGGCAGGCCATACTGTGGCGCTCATTGTGCCAGCGGCTTGGTCCCGATCACATCGCCGCACGTGTGAAAGAACGGCTGTGTCAGCCGGATTTATCCGGTGGACTGCCAGAACGCATCAGTCTCTTCGGACTGTCGGCGATCCCGCCTCTCTACCTGGAACTCCTGGCACATGTGGCAAGGAGCACGGAAGTTCATCTCTTCCTTCTGAGTCCGTCAAAAGAGTACTGGGCCTGGACACGTTCGCGGCGGGAAATCTGGCGCCAGACCCGTCACCAGCCCGAGGCCGCGGCATCACCTCAGGAGGTCGAGGGAAATCCGCTTGTCGCCTCGCTCGGCAAAATCGGCCGGAATTTCCAGGAGATTTTTCTCGATACCGTAACGGACTATTTTGAAAAGGACCTTTACGATGATCCGGGCCTGGCAAATGCCCTGAGTGTCCTGCAATCCGACATCCTCCATCTCCGCTACCGGGCATCCGCGTCTGATGTTGCGCCGCTGGCTCTGGCGCCGGACGACGACTCGATCGCCCTGCACGCCTGTCACAGTCCGATGCGTGAAGTGGAAGTTCTCCTCGACCAGCTCCGCGATCTCTTCGAGCGCGATCGGACGCTCGAACCGCGTGACGTCATCGTCATGTCACCCGATATCGACAGCTATGCCCCATTGATCGACGCCGTGTTTTCCGTCGATTCCGAACACGAACCGGCCATTCCATACCGTATTGCGGACCGCCGGATTCGCGCCACAGACGATGTGATCGACAGCTTTCTGGTTCTTCTGGAGGTTCTCGGTGGTCGTTTCGGCGCTTCGGAAATCGTCGATCTGCTGAGCCACGCGCCGCTGCGTGAGAAATTCGGTTTCGCGCCGGACGAGTTGGATACCGTGCGCGAGTGGGTACGTTCGGCGCAGATCCGTTGGGGGATCGATTCAGAGCACCGGGTGGCCAGCGGGCAGCCGGAGGTGTCGGAGTATACCTGGAGATTCGGGCTCGATCGTCTGTTGCTCGGCTACGCCATGGAAGGGCGTGAAGAACGCATGTTCGGCGGCGTACTGCCTTTTGATGACATGGAAGGGTCGGAGACGGAAAGTCTCGGGAAACTTGCCGATTTCTGTGAAGCACTGTTCCGCGCACGGGAATCTCTTTCCACACCGCGCCGTTTGACCGATTGGCAGGGTGAATTGACCGCCCTGCTACGCCACATGCTTGCCAACACGGATGCCACGGCACACGAGCACCGGCAGATCATTGCAGAGCTGAAACAAATGGTCGAACAGTCCTCTCTGGCGGGGTTCGACGGGATGCTGTCGATCGACACGGTGCGCCAGCATCTCGAACGGCATCTCGAACGTGGCGCACCGGGCCGTGCCTTCATGACCGGTGGAGTGACATTTTGCGCCATGGTCCCGATGCGGAGTGTGCCGTTCCGGGTCGTTTGTCTGCTGGGTATGAACGACACTGCATTCCCGCGCATCGAGCGGCCACTGGGTTTCGACCTCATGGTGCAGTCGCCGAAGGCGGGTGATCCTTCCCGCCGGGACGATGATCGTTACCTCTTCCTCGAAGCACTGCTGTCGGCGCGCCAACGCTTGCTCATCACATACGTCGGACGCGGTGTGCGGGACAATGCTGAGATGCCGCCCTCCGTGGTGGTCAGCGAGTTACTCGACACCATCGATCAGTCCTTCGCGCCCGGCCAGAATGGCACACCGGCCTCGCAACGCCTTCTCACGCAACATCCGCTGCAACCCTTCAGCCGTCGTTATTTTACGGGCGAACCACGCCTGTTCACCTACGCGCAACGGCTTTCGGAGGGTGCACGCAAACTGCTGGAGCCACGCTCCCAGCCGCCCCCGTTCTTTGATGCAGCCCTACCGGGGGCGGACCGTCGTGGGGTTTCCATCGAGGATCTGATTCGTTTTTTTGAGAACCCATCGCGCGTCTTCCTCCAACGTTGTCTGGGAATTCGATTGGAGGGGGGTACACAAATCCTCGAAGATGCCGAGCCGGTCAGTCTGAGTAAACTCGACGAATGGGATATCGGCACCTTCCTTTTGAAACGGCGATTACGGGGAGAGGAATTGGACCAATCTTTTGAAATCCTGCGTGCAGCGGGCAGGTTGCCACTCGGGGTTCCGGGGGTCATGGCGTGGGAGGATGTCCGTGATGTTGTGGAGGCTCTCGCCTCGGTGGTCCGCGAACACACGGACGGTGAGGCCCTCGAGCCCATCGAGGTGAGCGTTGTCGTCGGCAATACCCGTCTGGCGGGTGCATTGACGAATCTGTGGCCGCAGGCGCAGGTGCAGTATCGTTTCGGCAAGTTGAAGCCGAAGTACGAGATCGCTGCCTGGATACGGCATCTCCTGCTGAACCTGGTGCGAGACGCCGGGACGCCAGACAAAACCATTCTACTCGGTCGGGGTGGAGATGAGGTGTCTGTCGTCCGCTACGAGCCTGTGCAGGATGCCCACTCCGTGTTGGAGGATCTGGTTGATCTCTATTGGGTCGGGCAGGGCCTTCCGCTCCCTTTCTTCCCCAAAGCGTCGTGGGACTTCGCCGAGCGGATGAGGAGAAAAAACCCCGATGTGTCAGCCGCCCGGAGAATCGCGCAGAATGTTCTGGCGGGCGAATATGCCCAGGATGATGCCGATGCCTATGTCCGTTTCCTCTATACGGGAAGTGATCCGCTTCAATTGCCAGAAATCGAATGGGATGAACCGCAATTCGAATCCGTGGCGCGCGTGGTGTTTGACCCGCTTCTTGGGCACCGCACGGAAGTCCAATGAAAACGAAAAACAGCTTTCCGAGTTCAGAGCACGGCACCAGATGGGATGAGTTCGATCCTCAGGCGGTTTCTTTGCGCGGAACCCATCTGATCGAAGCCAGCGCGGGCACCGGGAAAACACACAACATTACCACGCTGTATCTGCGTCTCCTGCTCGAAGCCGAACTCGCTGTCGATCAGATTCTCGTGGTGACGTTCACCAATGCGGCGACGGCGGAACTGCGCGCCCGCATCCGTAAGCGTACCCATGAACTTCTGCTGGCGATGGATGGCACGCCAGCACTCCGAAAATCGGATGATGATCTCTGCCGCTTCGCCGCAGCCCGTAAGGAACTGGGAAGGACGACGCAGGATCGAAGGCTCTTGAACGCCGCACTCCAGGGATTCGACCAATCGGCGGTGTTCACGATTCATGGGTTCTGCCAGCGCATGTTACAGGAAAACGCTTTCGAGAGCGGTATTCCGTTCGATCTCGATGTGCTGGAGGATCAGAGCCTCCTGATCGAACAGATTGTCAGGGACTTCTGGATTCGCTCGCTGTACGATGCGCCACGTCCATTTCTCAAGTATCTCGGCAGTCTTGCCAATCCTCTGGGCCATCTGCAGCGCCTCGCAGATCTCCTGCAAACGCATCGGGACATTCAGGTTCTCTCCGAGTTGCAGCGAGGCGAGACACCAGAGGCGGTGCGCTGGCAGCAGATGCAGTTCGACTGCATGCAGGATGTCCGCGTGGAGCTGAAAAAACGAAAGCATGCCATGCGCGTCCACTCGTTCGATGATCTGCTGCAACATACGGCCACGGCGCTGCGTGGAGAGACGGGCGGCCTGCTGTCGGAACGGATTCGCCGGCGTTTTCCCGCTGCCCTGATCGACGAGTTCCAGGATACCGACCCTGTCCAGTATGAAATCTTCCGGC
>CAZEWD010000041.1:820-15047 GCA_964515725.1 uncultured Binatia bacterium (SeqCode) | reverse complement strand
GTACCCACCTGTGTTACGATCCGCCGGTGTTTGGGCACTCGCATCGTCATACCTTCTCGCCTGAGTGCAACAGGCCTCGTGCCGATGTTCTTCGATAACGTACTGGCCAGTCTGGGTGATGCCGTCATTCTGGTGGATTGCACCGGCCATATCGTTTTGTTCAATCAGGCGGCGCAGGAACTGACCGGTTTTTCGGAGCCTCAGGTGCTCGGCCGTCCGTGTCGTGAAGTCTTCGAACGCAACCCGTCCGTGGCTGCTCTGGTGGAACGGACGCGAGTCCTGGGGCAGAGCCAATCTTCCGGAGAAGAATGTCTGCGGTGCGGCCGCCGCTCCACGCCGGTGCGTGTGAGTTGTTCTCCTGTCTGGGAACAGGGTGGCGAACTGGAGGGGTGCGCCCTCGTGATCCACGATCTGAGCTACCAGAAAAAGCTCGAGGACGAAGCACGGCGAAATGATTCCCTGGCGCGTCTCGGCGGTCTGGTGGCCGGACTTGCCCACGAGGTGAAGAATCCGCTCGGTGGAATCCGCGGAGCCGCGCAGTTGCTGGCGGAACGCCACGGGGCAGATTCGGACATCCGTCAGTTCACGGGTCTGATGATCCGTGAGATCGATCGCCTGAGTCGTCTGGTGGAACAGCTTCTCACGTTCGGAGCGCTGCCGGCTCCGGAACCAGAGGCCCTGAATGTGCATGTACTGTTGCACGAGGTGATCGCCCTGTTGCGCTCCGAACTAATGCATGCTGGCGTTGCCGTAAAACTTCAAATCGATCCCAGCCTGCCGGACACCCGGGGTGATGAGGGACAGCTCATTCACCTTTTTTTGAACCTGGTGAAGAACTCTCTGGAAGCGATGTCCTCGGGAGGGATCCTCACCATTACGACACGCATGGAGACGGATTTCCGGATTCAGAAGCGTGCCGGCAGCAAGAAGTTCCTGCGTGTCGAAGTGGCGGACACCGGGCCGGGTTTTCCAGAGGAAAAACTCGATCAGGTGTTCGAGCCCTTCTTCACGACCAAGGCGCGTGGCAGTGGCCTCGGTTTGGCAATTTGCCAGCGCATCGTCGCGGCGCATGAAGGTGATATCGGGGTGCAGAATCTTCCTGAAGGGGGCGCGGTGGTCACGGTGAACCTCCCGTTGCTTGCATGACGGCGAAACGAACAGGAAGGATCCTGGTGGCGGATGACGAGGAGTCGATTCGCTGGGTGTTGGTGACCACCCTCGCGGAGGAGGGCCATTCGGTCGATGTAGTAGACAGTGGACAGGCAGCGTTAGAGCGGCTGTCCGACGCCCATTACGATCTGGCGTTCATCGACATCAGGATGGGAGATCTCGATGGACTGGCGGTGCTCGATCGCGTGCGGGAGGGGGGGCTGGAGACGCCGATCGTCATCATCACGGCGCAGAACACGATGGCCAACGCCATCGAAGCCATGAAACGCGGTGCCTACGATTATCTCACGAAGCCCTTCGATGTGGACGAAGTGCGGCTGCTGGCCCAGCGTGTCCTCGAGATGCACCAGCAATCGGCGGATCTTGCGCGTTTGAAGCGCGACACGCGTAAACGCTTCGAACTGGGAGTGGAGCTGATCGGCAAGACAGTGGCGATGCAGGAAATTTTCAAAACGATCGGTCGCGTGTCTCAGACGGATGCCACCGTCCTCATTCGGGGGGAGAGCGGCTCGGGCAAGGAACTGATTGCGCGGGCCATCCATGCCCACTCGCCACGCTGGAGCGGATCGTTCATTGCCCTCAATTGCGCTGCAGTGCCGCGCGATCTGCTGGAGAGCGAGCTGTTCGGCTATGAACGCGGTGCCTTCACGGGTGCAACCGAACAAAGGGCCGGTGTGTTCGAAGTGGCCAGCGGTGGGACACTGTTTCTCGATGAAATTGGCGATATGCCCATCGAGTTGCAGGTGAAACTCCTACGCGTGTTGCAGGAGAAGGAATTGAGTCGGGTGGGGAGTCGTGAGGTCATCCAGGTCGATCTGCGCCTGATTGCGGCCACGAATCAAGACCTCGAAGCTGCCATTCGGGAGAGGCGTTTCCGTGAGGATCTCTTCTTTCGTCTGAATGTCGTGCCGATCAGTGTTCCGCCACTTCGGATGCGGCGTGACGACATTCCCGATCTGGTCTCCTACTTTCTCGAAAAGATCAATCGTGACATGGGTACCCGCATCACGGGGATCTCCCCGGAGGCGTTGTCGATGTTGCATCAATACCCGTGGCCGGGAAATGTCCGCGAGTTGGAAAATACGCTGGTCCGTGCCGCTGTCCTCGCTCCTGGGCCCACCCTGATGCCGCATGACTTTGTGTTGGTTCGGCGAGAGCGTCCCGATGCGAGAGATGGTGGCACTTCGTTTGAGGATGTGCTCCGAACGAAGTTACGTGACTACTTCCGTCGAGCACGCGAGAGCGTGCCCTCTGGGCTTTACGAAATGATCATCGAGTCGGTGGAGCGGCCCCTGATCGAGTTGGCACTCGAAGAGACGGGGGGAAACCAGGTCCGCGCCGCGGTGATCCTCGGGATCAACCGCAACACACTGCGCAAGAAGATCACGCAGTTGAAAATCGATCCCCGACGGTATGTCGAAGATGCCGTGTAATGCGATCCCGTCGAGGGCGGCACGAGGCGCCATCCCTGCCTCTTCGTCTTCCCTTTCGAGGTGAGTGCATGAGAGACGGATTGCCGGTGTTTTCCTGTCCCATTTATCCGATCATCGATACGCTGGGGCTTCCGGCACGGTCGCATGTCGAACTCGCCCGCGCATTCACCTCCGCCGGCGTCCCGCTGCTGCAACTCCGTGTGAAAGATCAAAGCACACGCGTATTTCTCGATCTGGCCCGGGCGGTGAAGGAAATTACCGATGCGGCAGATGTCGCACTCATCATCAATGATCGCGCCGACATCGCCCGCCTGGTGGATGCAGCCGGAGTACACCTGGGGCAGGATGATTTGCCTCCTGCCGCCGCGAGGGCGTTGCTTGGTCCAGACAAGATCATCGGATTTTCGACTCACAACCAGAAGCAGGCGTTCGCGGCAGCCGAGGCGGGATTGGCCGACTACATCGGCTTCGGACCGATCTTTCCAACCAGCAGCAAGAGCAATCCCGATCCCGTCGTGGGGATCGACGGACTGCGTGAAGTCCGCCGCCTCGTGACTCTCCCATTGGTGGCCATTGGCGGCATTACCGGCGCCAACATGAGCCTCGCGCTGGAGGCCGGAGCGGACGCTGTGGCCATGATTGGCGGGATCGTGCGCGCCGTCGACGTCGAAGAGAATCTGCGTGAGCTGATGCGCCGTGCCCGTCAGGAGTGCGGCAAGATCGCACTCCCCTGAGGTGGCGGAGACCCTATGTTCAGGGTTCGCTCGGTGGATTCAGACGAAAGATGCGGTTATTGACTTCGGACAACACGAATGTCTGGGTCACTGCGTCGTACGCGATCCCTATCGGCATCCCGAACGGATCTGGCTTCGCGTGTGTTCCGCTCAACAGCATCTTCAGGACGCCTTGCTTATCGTAGGCGCGTACCTGGTGTTCAATCGGAACCGTAACCCAGATCCAGCCTTTGGCGTCGATTGCAATGTGTGGTTCCGAGTAGGCTTCCCGGGCCCACCCGGTGACACGGAACGATCCCGCGGGCGACCCGTCCGCATCGAACATCTGCAGGCGCGCATTGCCGTTGTCCGCGACGTAGACGCGTCCCGAAGCATCGACGGCTATGCCAATCGGTTCGATGAATTTGCCGGCGTTTTCGGACCCGTTCCACTCGTTGAGTTTGTCGCCCGACGAGGTGAAATGCATGACGCGGTTGTTCCCCGAGTCGGCCACGTACACCTCTCCCTGTGAGTTGACGGTGATGCCGCGTGGCGAGAAAAAGCCACTCAGCCACTGGCGCCGGAAGGTGCCATCTGGCCCAAACACCTGAATGCGCTGATTCCACGTATCAGCCACATAGATCTCATCCTCAACTCCGACGGCGACGCCCGCAGGCTGCCTGAATTGACCAGGTCCTACGCCGGCCTCGCCGAACGTGAAACTGAATTGAAGCGATTTGTCGAACACTTGCATCCTGTTGTGACCGAAATCACAGACGACCACGGATCCGTTACTGAGCAATGCCACACCACGTGGCTCGCTGAGCTCGCCTTGCTTTGCCTGGGGGACTGTCGGCATTGATTCGGGCCTGACTGGTCGCGACTGGTCTACCGAGGCCGAATCGTCGTCTGGAGCGACCAGGAGGGCCTGGGCAAAAACATGCCCCGAATCTTTCGGGTACCGCAAATCGACGATTTCGTGCTTGGGAAATTTCCCTTTTAGATCCGCCAGAACGACCGGTCCCGCTCCTTCAGTTGCCAGAATGAATGCAAGCCCCTCCCCGGCGTAATGGATCGGTGTTCCCTTTATCAGATCCGAGATGTTCTCCTCCCAGTTGAAATTCATCTCGAATACGTCGCCTTCGCGATAGTTCAGGTAGATGAGTGTATCGCGCGGGAAGTTGGCGCCGCCCACCCAGATGCGGTAGCGCGGATCGAGTGATGCCATGAATTCTCCCACCACTGTTGTTTCCGGGTAGAAGCCCCAGATCGTTCTGTGGTGCGGTCCGAGAAATTGCGCATAGGTCGCTACTGCCGAGCCGATACCAATGGCGGCGGCGAAGAGAGCGCCTGCCATGCCTTTGCGCTGTGGCAGGAGGCGGGCAAGCTCACGCGCAAAGAAGAAGACGCCCAGTCCGGCCATGGCGAAGACAAACGGCATGGAGCCGATGTTACGATTCATGTTCGGATCGCTGACGAAGCCCGGGACCATGCCGGTGATGAGTCCGATGAGTACGAACTGGGCCCGTTCATCACGCAGCCTCAAAAGACACCACAAGAAGCCAAACACGAAGAAAATTGCGGCGAAATATTCGAGCCCCGGCGTATTGGTGAAGAAATCGTCGCCGTTGGCGAAGTAATTGAACATCAGGGCCGATTTCTTTGCATTGACCCAGTAGGAGCCGCTGCCGACCAGGAAGGTCGCTCGCCCCTGGAACTTCGTCCAGTTGTGTACGGCGTACCAGGCAAGTGGAAAGATGGCCACGGTGAACGTCACGCCCATCATTACGATGCCGTAGCCGTAGCGTTTCAGAAAGCCGCGCCAGTGCCACGACTCCAGCATGAAGATCGGGAGCCAGAGTGCGAACACCACCGGGAAAACACGTGCTGCGTTGTAGGTGTTCATGGTAGCCGCCAGGGCTACGCCGGCCAGTCCGAAGTGCAACAGGGAGCGGGTGCGCATGGCGCGGATGAAGAAATAACAGGTGAGTGCCGTGAACAGCGGTTGGTAGTCCGATCGCCAACCGACACGGCTGAAGATCAGACTCCAGCCGGAGACACCGAACAGCAGAGTGCTGAGCAGTGCCACCGAATTGCCGAAAAGGTTGCGCATCCAGCCGTAGATGATCGGTAGCGTCAGTATGCCGGCGATCACCGATGGCCCGTAGACGGCCAGCCGCACGTTCCCCAGCAGCCACACAGCGACGGCACGGAAATAGAACGTCAGCGTCTCACGCCCCCAGGCCGCAGAGATGTACGGCGTGTAGGGGAGTTGTCCTTTGACGATGCCGAGGGCGTATTGTCCTTCCCACGCCGCATCGTGATTCAAACCGGGTGGAAGCTCGGAGAGTTTGTAGAATTTGAAGAACACACCGATCAGGAACACGCCGCACAGAAGCAGCCATCCGGTCCGAGGTGAAAAATCTGTTTGCAGCGCAGCCGGCATGGTGCGCGTGTCGCGGGCTACGCCGTAGAGCAGAACGAACGAGACTGCAGCGAGCGTCCAACCAACGGCGGCCCGGGCCGGCGCATCCTGGACACTCAAGAAGTACTGCCCGATGAAGGCGCCACCGAGCGCGATCAGAACGAGAGAAAGTCGTACCCAGGAACGCTGTGGCAGGCTATCGGTCGACGTCATAAGGAATGCGCGAGATGCGGTTTTCCAGGTCACTGACGACGAATTCCTGCACGGCTGCATTGAAGACAATGCCCATGGGTGTGTCGAAACCAGCGCCCTGTCCGCTAATCGTCCGGATCACGGCTCCGTTGCGATCGTAGACACGAACCTCCTTGTCGCCGGGGACAGTGACCCAGATGTTACCCCGGGGATCGACTGCCACATTGGGCTCGGAAAACACCTTGCTTTCCCAGCCGGCGACACGGAAGGCTGAAACGAACTTTCCATCACGCGAGAAAATCTGCAGGCGGCCGTTGCCGTTGTCCGCCACGTAGACCTGGCCCGCTGCATCAACGGCGATACCGCAGGGTTCCCAGAATTTCCCGTCTGTCTCTCCCTTGCCGCCCCACTCGATCTCCTTCAAGCCGGCTGCTGAGAAGCGCACGATCCGGTTGTTTCCGGTATCGGCGACGAACACCGAGCCATCGGCAGCGACGGTGACACCGCGCGGACCGTAGAACGAAGAGGCGAATTCGCGGACGTACTTGCCTTCCTTCGAAAACACCTGGATGCGCTGATTCCACGTGTCTGCAACGAAGATCTCGCCGCTGGATGACACGGCGATTCCACACGGTTCCTTGAACTGTCCGGGCAAATCCCCCTGCTTGCCCCAGCCCCGGAGGAAACTCAGATCGCTCTTGTATTCCTGAATACGGTTGTTGCCGAAGTCGCAAACCACCAGATTTCCGTCGGGAGTCGCAGCGATACCGCGCGGTTGTGAAAGCATTCCGGGGAGATCCTGCGCGCGTGGCGGTTCCTCCCCGGGCGGTACCTGCGCGACCTCCTCGATCGTGGTCACCGGCATTCCCGTAAACCGGCCGTTGACGGCGAAGATGGTGACCCCCGGGTTCTGGTAGATCGGGCGCAGCAGATCGGTCCATTCGTCGAAACGTCCCAGGTTACCACCGGCGTAAGTGCGTCTCTCCAGTGGGCCAACATAGACGAGGCTTACTTTGTATCGATCGAGAATCTCGGCCACAGTGTCGTGGTTGTCCGTTGTATAGAAGGTCTGGATATCCGATTTGCGCCGGTTGATTTCCGGCCATGGATGGGCCCGCTGGAAGACGTGGTAGGCCCAGCCCAGCACGGTAGGCAAGCCCGTGTTCATCGAGACGCGCGTGAATTCCTGATAGGAATCGCCGTGTGCCTCGATGATGTAGGGAATGCCCCGTACGTTGTTGTTGATCCACTCGAAGGCAGCAAACTCATCGGGTGATTTCTGTCTCAGATAGGCCGTGCCATCGAGCGTCGGTTTTGGCGTGGGCACGCGGTTGGTGCGCAAGACGCCAATGATATCTGTGACGCCGGTGAACATGCTGATTCCGACCACCACAACGAGACCAGCCTGCCAGATGCGGCGCAGCCAGGGCAGCCGGACAGTTCCTGACCAGAGACCCAGAGCGGCTGCGGAAGCCGCGGCAGCCAGCATGAGCCACGCTTCCAGATAAAACTTGAAGATCGTGTTCATGCGATCCCAGACGTAAACGAGATCGGTGCCTGCGGTGACCGCAAAGGCAAATGACGTCAGTGCCAGCGGAATGCGCCAGCGCCGCTCGGTACCGGGTGCCAGCAGAACCTGCAAGGCAATCAGGAAGAGAATCGCCATGCCGGCACGTGTCGATGCGAGGAAACCAAAGACGGGCAGGGCGATCAGTAGCAACACCAGGATTGTTCTCAGAATACCGAAACGGGAATCTTCTCGTCGCAGGAATCGAGCCCACAGGGAGAGCACGAACGGGATGAGAATGAACAGCGCAAGTCCGAATACCGTAAAGAAATCCACTGGCTGGACGAGCCCCGAAGGTGCCAGTCTTTCCCATCCGAAGTTTCGTTCTGGCGCCACGAAATCTGTCCAGTACGGCCAGAACAGGAGATAGGCACCACCGATCACAGCGGCTGCGACGACCAGCACATGGCTGACCGCTCCAATCAGGAAGCGCAGGATCCCGTGCTCGTCGCCCTCGGTGACCCAGATCGAGACGAGCAGAAAGACGAAAAACAATACGTAGGTCGGAGTGCTCCAGGTGTTCGTCACCGTCACCGCGCCTAACGTGAGTGCCAGCAACAACAGCAGCACAAGCATTGCGCTCGGCGGCAGTGGCTCCCGTGGTGCCATGAGGCGCGTGCTGACCCAGCGCACCGATAGCGCCATGAAGGTCAGCGTGACGGGCATGACCATGACGTGTGCGTGCAGGTCGGCGAAGAGAAAACTCCACAACGGGAACTCGTTGATCGTGTCTCGAATGACGCGTGAAGTGGCCCAGAAATAATCGAAAGCGATGTGCGGGTGGCACGGTGTCACACTGCACCAACCCAGAAGTTCGCGCGGCCCCGACAGATTACCGAGGAACACTGTGAAGAATGCTGCCAGAACTCCAGCACCCCACCGGTTCGTCATCATCGCCCCCAGGGCGAAGGCGGCAACGGCCGTCAGGCCCGCCATCAGGGCCATTCCCAGATTGTAGGTGAGCGCTGTCTGTAGATGCAGTGCTTTTCCGAGCGCCGCGACGAGATAGTATCCGAAATAGCTGTAATGGAGGCTGGACCCCGCAAACCACGGCTCGGGTGGAGGCATTGTCGTAGCGCGGTTGAGTGTATTCAGAAAAGAGAAGTCCATCGGCTTCTCTCCCCAGTAAATCTCGGGATTGTACGCCCGAACGACCAGAAAGAGCAGGAATGCACTCAGAAAGACCACTTCCGTGGCCAGGGTTTCTCCTCGTTCCATGGCGACACGCCCCTGGCGCCGCCAGGAGAGGATGCCGATGAGCAGGAACAGCGCGATCAGGGCAGTCAATGGCGCTTGTGTGAAGGTGATCAATTCGAAGCTGCACAAGATCCAGGAGACGTACCCGAAGAGCAGCACGCCCAGGGTCTTGCTCAGGGCCAGCGTGCCGACGCCGACGAACCAACGCCGCAGCACCGGGTAGACCGCAAAGCTCAAGGCCTCGACCAGGGCGAGGAAGAGCAGGAGGGCTGGCAGACTCGATGAAATCGGCTCGCGTGCTGTAGATCCGATTTCACTGGCGCCCGCCGGGCTTGCCGCAAGCAGATCGTCGCGTGTGAGGTGTCGCGAGGGAGGTTGGTTCAGGATCCGATCGAAGATCGTATCGGCGTCGAGTCGCTCGGTGTTCTGGAAGAAAACGACCTTGGGGTGGTCGTACACGGTGATCGATTCGTCTGCCAACTCGTCCGGAATCTCGATCCCGAAAAGTGATGGACGCGAAGTGACTTCGTGGATCATCGTGTAGCCGAGATCCCCGGCAAAAAGCTTGTAAAAATATCGGGAGGTGAGTGGATAGGCTCTGCGTCCGGGATTTTTCGGGTCACGCTCCGGGACACGGGTAACGGCGCCGTAAAGGCGTTTGGTCTGAAAGACGATGTAATCCGAATTGGCCAGAGCGCGGCTCAGCTTTTGTATCTTGGCCGGGTTGTCATCCTCGTAGTATCCGAAGTTGACGATGGAATAACGCCTTGGCTCATAGCCCGGGAGGCCGAAGGGAAATCCTTCGTCCCAGTCCTGGCTCAAGACCTTGCTCCCCGGTGGTACATGTTTGTAGAACCACTCGGATGCCGTGACGACGGCGTGCGGGCGCGTGTAGGTATTCACGAAGGCCAGCGTCCAGAACAGGCTTCCCGCGACAACGGTGGCGAGCGCCAGACGGCCGAACCAACTTCCCTTGCGCACCCGTTGCAGCAACCAGTCTGCCGCCCACAGACACATCAGTGGATAGATGGGGAGCAGGTAGCGCGGGAATTTCACCTCGAACCAACCCGAAACGAGAAAGAAGGGAATTACCCAGGCGAGGAGAACCCACTCTGCCGCACGGTGAGACCGCCAGGCTACGGCAGGCCGGGTTGCAGTTGCCCAGACCGCGACAATGCCGAGAGCCGGCGCCATCCCCCAGAGGATCAACTCCTTGATCTCGTAGAGGTATTTTGGAGTGTGCATGTACTGTGTCGTGTATGGGTACACTCCGGCGTTACGCACCATGGTGCTTTGCTCGAAAATGTCGCGATAAAAACGATCGAAGTTCAACAGACCGTAGGGCTCGCCTACGGCAAATCCGGCAACGGCCGCCACGATCGCCAGCAGAACCAGGCCACTGGTCCGAAAGAAACGGCGCTCCACATAGAGCCGGTTCAAGGCTGCGATGCCCAGCGGCAGGAACAGTGGAGTGGCACTGAATTTCGTTGCGACAGCCAGACCGATACAAAATCCCGCTGCAAGAAAATTACGGAGTTTTCCTTCCTCTGCGACTTTGACGAATTGGGTCAGAGCCAGGAGAACGAAAAAGGTGAGTGGTACGTCGACGGCCAGAAACCGTGAGTTCTGGACATGCAGCACCGCCGCCGACAACAGGAATCCGGCGAGTAGCCCCACTTTAGGATCGTAGAGCCGGCTACCGAAGGAGATGAGCAGCAGCACGGTGAGCACACCGATGACAGCCGTCATACGGCGGCCGTTGAGGATCACTCCATCATAGGAGCCCGCATTCGAGTCGGTCAGTGACGCCACATCGCTGGCAATGCGTGTCAGATAGATCGGCAATGTTCCGTAGTTGAACCAGTCCGGATTGAGTTTCAGATCCTTGAACGAGATTCGTTGCACGGCATAGGCCACGGCCCGTTCATCGGGATGGAAGAAGTGGTTCTGGTCCCACGCAATGTGTGGCAGGCGGACGGCCGCCGCGAATAGCACGATGAGGATGAGCCACAGCCGAGGGCTGGACCACCAGGATCGGGATGCGTTCATGACTTTATTTGCGGCCTCTCTGCCGTCACGACCAGACACTCTCCCAGATACGGCGGCAGGAACGGTCGCGCCGTCGGCGATAGTAGTTGTAGTGCAGCAGGTGCTTCGAAAATCATCCGTTGAACGATTGCGGGCAATAGCGGGATGTACGGTGAATCCCACATTCCATCTCCCTGAATGCCCACGAGTGTGAGTCCCGCCCGCCGTACCAGTTCCAACCATTTCTCACGGCTCAAAAGGCTGCAGTGAGTCGGGTCACGATAAGCAAACCAGTCCTTATCCTTCAATCGTTTTCCGAGTCCGTCGGGGTTCGGCACCACGAAAAGCAGTCTGCCGCCAGGGACCAGAGTTCTGGTGAGCATCTGGAGGATGTCCCCAGGCTCCGGCACGTGTTCCAGAGTGTGCAGCGAGACGACCGTGTCGAATTGTTCGGGTTCGAGTGTGGCACAATCCTCCACCAGGCGGGCAGCGGGCGCCACCTGGGCGGCATGCTGCCTGGCCACAGGAGACACATCGTATCCGGTGCAGGTGAAATGTCTCGACAGGCGGCGTAAAAGATAACCGTACCCACAACCGAACTCGAAGACGCGGCCGCCCGGTGGTGTCAAACGCCGTACGATACGCGCATACCACCACAGAGCGAGCCGGTCTCCGTTCAGTTGCTGTCCTTCGTAATAGTGTTCGTCGAAGGTCTCGCTCATGGCTTCGGTTTGCCGTGGCACACGAGGCTGTTTGCCCCAGTCGCATGAGGAGTTCAACGGGCGGCATGAGGGCGTGCCCGCCGCGTTGCAGTCACCCCGTGTCAGCCGGGGCGCTGTGCCAGGAGAGTGGAAAACAGTGCCTCGTATTGCTGTGGTGGTTGTTCTGGATCGAAGATGCTGCGGATCTCGGAACGAGGCCGGATGTACTGACTGCGATTGTGCAGCACCCGGATGAGGGCCTGGGCCAGCGCCTCCGCATTGTGTGGTGGTACGATTTCTCCCATACCGGTGCGGCGCACGACCTCACGGACCCCTGGGATATCAGTCCCGATCACCGGAGTTCCACAGATCATCGCTTCAGCCTGGGCCATCCCGAAAGCCTCCGTGGAGTTCAGACTGGTCATCGTCAGGACATCGCAGGAGGCGTAGAAATTCGGCATCTCCTCGTCGGGAAGGAGATCGAGAAAGGTCAGCTTGTCATGCAGTGGCTCCATCAAAGGTTGCAGCCGTGCTGCGTAGGCCTCTTCACCAACAGTGTCCTTGTAGGCTCCTGTGAAGACGATGTGGGCATCCGGAATCTCTCGCAGGACGATCGGCAGGGCGCGAAGCAGATATTCGACGCCTTTCTCGGCCGCAAAGCGGGCGGCAAATCCGATGGTATGCGGCCGTTGCAGATTCCATCGGGCGGCAAAAGCCTGCACGGCATCTTCCCGGACCTCGGGCAGATCGATGATCGGTAGGATCTCTTCGAAACGCGACAGGTATCTGCTCAGGAAACTCGAATTGGTCGCATAGTCCGCCGTATGGGCAACGATCCGGTCTGCCCAGCGGGCGGCAGCCCGGTTCCCGGGGCCGAGGCTCGTCTCGACGATACGGTTGAAGGTGCCACCCGGGAGTTGCAGATCGCAGTGGTAGGTGAGTACGGCAGGACGGCGTAGTTGCCGCGCCAGACCGCACAACAGAGCGGCCTCGAATTGAGGCGCATGCACGTTGACGACGTCATGCTGGCGCAGGAAGTGCCACGCGTAGAGTCCGAACAGCGGCATGATCACGCCTTTGCTCACCTTCAGAGAGACCGGCACCCGGACGATCTCCACACCATTCATGCTCTCCCTTGCTGGCAGGCGTGGATGGTATCGGGAGGTGAGGACGGTGACCCGGTGCCCCCGTGCCGCGAGGCGGCGCGCCAGGCGTTCGGCGTAGATCGTGAGACCGCTGACGTGAGGGCGGTAGTAGGTGAGCGCGATGAGGATGCGCACCCGTCACCGCTCGTAGATGGTTGTATTCCCCTGGCTGAAGGCAATCTTCAATCCGGAGAATTTCTGCAGGCCGGCCGGTTTGTAATCCTTCCGTTCCAGTTCACCGGCGACGATGTACTTGACGTGGTACTGATTGAGCAGAGGCTCGATCTCTTCCAGCGTCGATGCATTGTACATATGGACCACTTCCTGGCGGCGTCGCTCCACGGCGCTTTCATGGCTGCGCCACAGTCCCTCATGATTAGCCCAACCCATCACAGTGGGCAGGCCCGTGTTGCTGGAGAAACGGGCATAGTAGGAATACGGGTTGTGGCTCGCCTCGAGGATGACGGGCAACCCCTGCACGTGTTCGCGGATCCACTGGATGGCGGCATAATCATCGGGATGTTCGTGCGGCAGGTAGTTGTTCCCGTCGAGAGAGGGCGGGTAGAACGGGTTCTTGAGACGTGTTGCGGTGACGCCGGCCGGGTAACAGATGCAGGCGGCGATCACGGCAACCGTGGCACCGATGGCGCCGTAATGGAGCGCTGTTCGCTTCCCTTTTTCCTTCAGGAGTTGGTGGATGCACCACGGTGTTGCGATGGACAGGAGAAACCAGGCCTGGAGGTACAGCTTGAACACCGTGTTCATGCGATAGAGCTTCTCGCCATACGGATCCTTGATGTAGACGAGTTCACAGGCAAGGAGGGCGGCCGAACCGGCGACGATCAGGAAGATCGGTGCACGTTGCTCGGGATCGTCGATCGAATAGGCGCTGGCGATCCCGGCGGCGACGAAGGTGGCCATCAGGAGCAGCACGGCCTTACCGGTGATCAGGCCGACAACGACAATGAGTACGACACCTGCGCCGAGGAGTTGGAGTTGTTCGGATTTGAAAGAACGCTTCGTGCCCAGCAGACCGGCGAGATACAGTGCTGGCAGCAGGAGCAGGCCACCGAATACTGTCAAAAACTCGGCCATGGACGTGGTGGCAATCTTGAAGCCGACTCCGCCCTGTGGTGCATCGAAGTGCAGGTAGAAGGGAAGGAAGAGGACGTAGCTGGCTGCGAGCATGACGACCATGGCGGCAATGAGTTGGAGGCGCGCCCTGGTGATGAGTGGACGGAGCGGCATGTAGCGGTGCAGGAGCAGGAAAGTGGTCATGGCGCCAACGGGTAGTTCCCAGGTGCTGATGGCGACCATCACGCTGAGGGTGAAGGTGATCGGGACATACGGCCATAGATCGCCAAGTGTCTTCAGACCGCGCTCGCCCAGATGGCGCAATCTCTGAGGATCCAACAGCAGGCCCAGAAGCAGGACCGTAACGGGCATGACGAGAAAATGCGGATGCAGATCGCCATGAATTGCCGTGAAGTAGGGGAACTCGTTGATGGTAGCGTCCTGTCCGACGATACGGGTCGACCGGAAATAGTTGAATCCGTAGAAGCTCCACTGTTCGAGCAACTGCCAGAGGCCATCGAGGTTCCCGAAGACGATGCCGAAGCCGCCGGTGAGCAGGCCGAGACTCCAGCGGCGCGTGAG
>CAZEWD010000041.1:0-810 GCA_964515725.1 uncultured Binatia bacterium (SeqCode) | reverse complement strand
CTGACGATGGGTGCCAACCGCGCCAGATTGGCGAACATCAGATAACCGAAGTAGTAATAATTGAACGTCATGCCGGACATCCAGGGATCTTGCGGGGGCATGACATCGGTGCGCAGCAACGTGTTGAAGAACGCGAAGTCCATGTACTTTTCCTGATCCACGATTTGCGGATGCAGGCTGCGTTGCCAGGCAAAGAAGAGGAAGGTGGCGGTCCAGACGATATCGACTGTAATGAGTGAGCGCAGGCCGGGACCACTGATCCATTCACGCAGGCGTGGCAGATCCTTCCAGGCGATGGCGAGGTTGAGGACTGCGAGGAGAATGATGCCGGCTGCCAGTGCGGTGCCGTAGGGAATTCCGAGGCAGCCGAGGATCCAGCCCAGGTAGGTAACGAGAATGATGGAGATGATCTTGGCGAAGGCGTACCCGTGCTGCGATCCGGGGGAGAAAATCCGGGCCGTGAGCGGGAGGGTGAGAAAACCCAGCCCTTCGATCAGCAACCACCACAGAGCAAGGGGACCCATCAGCAGGCTCGCAGGTATCCTGTCTGCGGGGCGAATGCAACGCGGACGGCTGCCGATCGAGCGGATCCGTATTGAAATATCTGGTGGTAGTTGACGACCGGACGGCGCTTGCCTAATGGCAACAGGGCTCACGCGAAAGTGGCGGAACTGGCAGACGCGCAGGATTCAGGATCCTGTGGGGTAACACCCGTGGGGGTTCAAGTCCCCCCTTTCGCACCACCCTTCCTCGGAAAGATCCGCGGTGGCTTCCATTTCAGGGCAAGGTTCCGATCCGCGAAAAAGGCGA
>CAZEWD010000040.1:14078-15280 GCA_964515725.1 uncultured Binatia bacterium (SeqCode) | reverse complement strand
GAGCCATCAGCGCGGGGGGTGCGAACTCCTGCATGGCAGCGATGTTACGCGCACCAAGCGCCCGCCGCTTCCGCCTCAGGTCCTGCAGTGCAGTGCTGACGATACGCACGCGTTCCACTGGATCATTACAAGCAACAGGAAGGGGTGCGAGGACCTGCACCACACGTTGTTCGCTTGGCTGGGGATTGTGACCGCGTTGCAACGATACGGGCACGGCAGCCCGTAGGTCGAGCTCGCTCGTCGTCAGACCGCAACGCCGGAACCAGCGTGCCAAAGCTCCGGCAACGCAAGCCAGATATACGTCGTTCAGCGTCGCCCCCAACGCATCTTTGATCACCTTCAGATCAGCCACACGGTAGCGCTGCCAGTGAATGTGACGGTGTGGCCCGATCGGTACGTTGAATGACGTGGGTGTTGGTGGGGCGATGTAAGCCGCCGCCAGGTCGTAGGCGTTTTCGGCAAATTGCCCGAGCGTCGCCATCGCCGTGTCGGGCGATGCCACGATTTGCCCCAGCCTCTCCAGGAGTGTACGCGGTGCACCGAGGATATCGCGAACGCTTGCCACTGCGACTTCGACCGGCGTGGGTTCGGGGTGCGGAATCCATGGCGCCGGCCGGTGCGAACTGTGTGACGGCTCGGGTTTCGTGTCGAACAGGACGGTGGTCAGGTCCATTCCGATGATCCCGTCCACCATGGCGCGGTGTGCCTTGTTGAGGATGGCAAAACGGCCGTGTGCCAGTCCCTGGACCAGCCATAGCTCCCAGAGAGGTTTGGACCGGTCCAGACGCTGCGAAAACAGGCGCCCGCTCAAAGCCTCGAGTTTTTCGAGTGAGCCAGGTGAGGGCAGGGCACTGTGGCGGACATGGTACTCGAGATTGAAACGCGGATCGTCGATCCAGAAAGGACGGCCGATCCCAGCCGGCGGATAGAGGAGCTTTTGACGGTAGCGGGGAACCCGTGGCAGGCGCGCCTTCACATGACTGAGCAACTCATCGTATGAGGGCGGCGGTCCGTCGAGGATCATGACCCATCCCACATGCATGTGGGTGGTACTCCGCTCCTCCTGGTCCAGGAGAGCGGAGTCGGCAATGGAGAGGCGGTCGAGATGGAGCATGAAGGTACAAAGAGCACAGGGGACATGGGTGTGACAACGGGGAAGGTTCGGTTGTGTGGCACACCCTGGCGCTGGCCGCATCAGCCAC
>CAZEWD010000040.1:8101-14068 GCA_964515725.1 uncultured Binatia bacterium (SeqCode) | reverse complement strand
CGCAGAACTGATTTCCTGGGAGTTCATGTATGTCGTATGCCGCCGCTCCATGCCCGCTACCTACTCGCTGGACTGCGTCCGTAGATCCCGATTCGGTCCATCCGGAACACCCGCGCCCGCAACTCCAGCGCCCGACGCCGTGGATCAACCTGAACGGTCTCTACGACTGTGCCATCCGGCCCCGTAATGACCCGCGACCAGAGGAATTCGATCTGCAAATCCTCGTGCCGTTCCCCGTGGAAGCGGCTCTTTCTGGTGTGGCGCGGCGTATTACCGCAGCCGATCGAATCTGGTACCGCCGCCGGGTCCAGGCACCACCGGCCCCCGCCGGACATACCTGGATCCTCCACTTCGGTGCTGTCGATTGGCGTGCCGAGACGTGGCTCGATGGACGCCCGCTCGGAGTTCATGAGGGAGGCTATGATCCCTTTTCATTCGATGCCGGCACTCTCGGCGGAGAACACGAACTGGTCGTTTCCGTTTGGGATCCCTCGGATGACGGTCCACAACCGCGCGGCAAGCAGATGCGACGCCCGAACCTCTTTCAGAAGCCGTTCTTTTATAGCCCGGCCTCGGGAATCTGGCAGACGGTCTGGCTCGAACAGGTGCCGCTCGACAGGATCGAATCTCTACGTTTGCGTTCTGCCGGCAACCGGTTGTCAATCCGTGCCGTGCTCGCAGGCTGTCACGGCGACGAACAGATCCGTGTCGTCGTTCGCGCTGGAGGGCGAGAAACGACGACCGCGGTAGCGGCGGCGCGTGATGAGCTGATCCTGCCGGTCCCTGAGGCGCGCCGTTGGTCGCCCGACGATCCCTTTCTCTATGATCTGGAAGTCTCTCTCTTGCGCGGGGACCGCCAGCTCGACTCTGTCTCCAGCTATTTCGGATTGCGCGACGTGGAATTGCGCCGCGATGAGAAAGGGATCCTGCGGATTCACTTGAACGGAGAGCCGATCTTCCTGCATGGCGTGCTCGACCAGGGTTATTGGCCGGATGGAATCTATACCGCGCCGTGCGACGCGGCTCTTCGCTTCGATCTGGAGGAGACGAAGCGGCTTGGATTCAATCTGGTGCGAAAGCACGTCAAGGTGGAGCCGGCGCGCTGGTACTGGCACTGTGATCGCCTCGGGCTATTGGTGTTTCAGGACATGCCCAATGGCGACCGATGGACCCTGGGGATACCGATCGGCGGCATTGGCAACATCGATCCAACACGCTGGATCGGGAAAAAGGGAATTCGCCGTACGCCGCAATCGGTTCGGATCTTCGAACATGAATTGACTGCGATGATCGACTTTGTGGCCCATGCGCCGTCGGTTGTGGCCTGGGTCATCTTCAATGAAGGCTGGGGGCAGTTTGACGCGCCCGCCTATGCCGCGCAGGTGAAACAACTCGATCCGGCACGCCTGGTGGATGCCGTCAGCGGTTGGGTGGACGCAGGTGCCGGCGATTTGCGCGATGTGCATGTTTACCATCCCGGTCCCCGTATGCCGCGCAAGCTCGATTCCCGGCGTGCTGAGGTACTCGGTGAGTGGGGAGGCCTCGGACTCGATGTGCCGGGACGCCGCTGGCCGAAGCGTGCCTTTGCTTACCGGCAGTTCACGTCGAGTGAAGAATTGACGGCGCACTACGAGAAGCTCGTCGAGCAGCTTGGCCTTCTCGTGCAACGTGGACTGACGGCAGCCGTTTACACGCAGACCACCGATGTCGAGGGTGAGGTGAATGGCCTGTTCACCTACGACAGGGAGATCCTCAAATTCGACGAGCAGAGGCTGATTCGGGCCAATAGGCGATTGAGACGCAGGGCGTAGCTGAGCGCCCCTCGGAAATCCCCCTATGGGCACTCTCATGCGGCATGCGCACTGACCAAGGTCACGCCACCTTCGAGATACACCGGCCCGAGGTCTGGCTGCACGGTCAGCACCTGTGTTGAGCCGGCGGCCCCGCTGTCCAGCAGATCGCCGTCGCGCCCGATCACGCGGGCACCTGCTTTCTCGTAGTGGAAAGTCCAACGGATCGGTTCGACGGCCCACAGTGCCGTGATCTTTCCTCGCGGTGTGTCGAACTCCAGCCCGTATCGGCCTTCACCGAGCGGAAGTTCGCCGGCCAGAGTGCCATCTCCGACGAGACGATTCACCGTTGCCAGGGCCGTGTAGGATGGCTTGGGACTCAGATCATCGTTCATCAAGCCGAAGTTGTCCTCCATGTTCCCAGGATCGGGGTGGGGGGCATCGCGATCCATGTACCAGACCGTGAGCGGCAAGCCGAGGCGATAGTTGTTGAGCAGCATGCGGACGGCGTACGATGCCTGCCGGTCGAGACTGGCCGCCGGGAGTGAATTGATTCCTGTAGCGGGTGCTGTGGGATCGTATGTGGGGTAGCCCCACTCGCCGCACCAGAGTGGCACCGTTCGACCGGCGGCTGCCATGATCCGCTGTAGCGTATCGATCGTTTCGCCGACTGTTTCCGGCGCTTCGGCCCGGTACGGATGGAAGGTTACGGCATCCGCGACTTCCAGGGCACCTGCAGCGAACGTGCGTTGCAGAAACTCGATGCCCGGGATGCCGCCGACCATGGGCACGAGTTCGGGAAACCCGGTGTAGACGGAGCCTACGACGACCGTGGCGCCAGGATCGACCGCGCGGATGGCTGGAGCCGTGGCTTTGACAAGCTCGGCATAAAGCTCCGCATTCGGCCGCGCTCCCGATCCGTACCAGAAAAATCCGAGATTTGGCTCGTTCCACACCTCCCAGGAGACACGGCGCCCGCGGTATCGTTGTGCTGCAGCGGCGGCGAAAGCGGCGAAGGCTGCACGGCCAGAATCGTCGACCACCGCACTGGCAGGTCCGTGCAAACGGTTGCCGAAGTCCAGGATGAAGAGGAGTTCCAGGCCTTCTGCAGCGGCGGCTTCGACGAGTTCGTCGACCAGTGTCGTCTCGAAATCATAGACACCCTTCTGCTTTTCGATGGCAGACCAGGTGATGTCGTTTCGTAAGACGCGCACTCCGGCAGCGCGCAACCGCGCGAGTGCGGCGCGATCCATCATCTTGCCTGCCGCATAATGGGTGTTCACCGCGAAGGTCTCGCTCAATGTCCGGCCGTGTGGCGCATCCGACCTTTTGCCGTCGCCACAACCCGTTGAGACGAGGATGAAAGAGAGCACCAGAAGATGGATGAGGTTTTTCACCGGCGTTGTCATTCTGAATCGAGTCTACCATCACTCCGTCATCAGCCAATCCGGATTGATCGTGTGTAGGCATCGCGGGCGGACGGGCGCCGGCAGAGCCACAGCCACGTGCGGATCGTCCATTCAGACAGCGAATCGGGCGTTTCGTTTCCGTCTTGCTTGTCTTGCAGGGAGAAGCCGCATAAACGCGCAGTATGCAAGCTGCAAAAAAGGTTCGCTCTCGACGCCCGGCCAACCCCCGCCCAAAACATCAGACTTCCGCGCGCAAACATCTCGATCTGCCGCGGCCGGAGATCATCGTTCGGCGCCCGAAGTTGCGACTCGATGCGAAGCATTCCCGGCGCTGGCTCGACGGACGTGCCCGAACGCTGCTGCTGCACGCACTCTCACCGGTGTTTCCTGCGGGTGAACGGTTTTTCATCAAAACGGTGATGGCGTTCAAGGAACAGATCAAAGATCCGCAACTGCGTGAGGAAATGCGCCGATTCGCTGCCCAGGAAGCCGTGCATACGAAGGAGCATATCGGTTACGACGATGTGGTTCAGCACTACGATCTCAAGCGGATCGAGGAACTGGCGGAACGCGATCTCTCTGCCGCTTACAAGTGGCTGAGCAACCAGAAGAGTGCCTGGTTCAATGGGCCGCGTGTGGCCCTGGCTGTTACCGTGGCCCTGGAGCATGTCACGGCAACGCTAGGCCGGCAAATCCTCCGCGACCCCGACATTCTCCATGGTGCCGATCCGGAATTCGCACGGCTCTGGCGCTGGCATGCGGCAGAGGAGATCGAACACAAGGCGGTTGCATTCGATGTTTTCGAGGCCGTGGGCGGCACCTACCTCGAACGCTGCCTGGCGTACTTTTTCATTGCGAATCTCTTCGGGTTCGAAACCTGGCGGATCGTCCGGGGCTTTCTGCAACGTGATGGCGAAGCGCTCCGTCTCGATGCCTGGCTCGACATGCTCGGTTTCCTGTTCGTTTCCCCGGGTGGCCTGCGGCATGCGGTTCCTGATTTCCTCGATTACTTTCGTCCGGGATTCCATCCGTGGGACTACGATGATCGACCGCTACTCCGGGCATGGAAGGCAAAGTCGGAAGTTGCTCCTGGCTGACGGTTACGATTCCTCCCCACATCTCTGAGGATTCTCGACACTCGACTGTCCGTGCACTCTGACATACGAGTGCGGGCCGAAAGAGAGGAGGCTTCGATGGCGCACATCGATGGCGGGCAGATTCTCGTGCGGGTGCTGGAGCAGGAAGGCATCCATGAGGTGTTCACACTGCACGGCGGGCACCTCGACGCGATTTACCAGGCGGCCCACGACCGCAAGATCCGCTGGATCGATACGCGTCACGAACAGGCGGCAGGGCACGCAGCGGATGGTTGGGCACGCACCACCGGACGCCTCGGTGCAGCCATCATTACGGCCGGACCCGGTGTGACCGATGTCGTCACGGCCGTCGCCAATGCATATCTCGACTGCATTCCCACCCTTTTCATCGGTGGTGCGGCGCCTTTGCGTGATGCCGAAACTCTTCCACTCCAGGGGGGACTCGACCAACTCGAATTGATGCGGCCGATCACCAAGTGGGCGCATCGTGTAACGCACACACACCGGATTGCCGAACTTCTGGCGCAGGCCATTCGCACCGCCACGACCGGCAGGCCAGGACCGGTGTATCTCGAAATTCCGATCGATGTGTTGTTCGGCCGCGTCGACGAGGGAAAGGTGATTTTTCCCCATCGGATCCGGCCCGAGGCATCGCCTGCACCCTCGCTGCAAGCCGTCGAGCAAGCAATTGACATGCTGCAGGAAGCCGAACGGCCTGCCATCATTGCAGGGGGTGGCGCATGGTTTTCCCAGGCCGGCGCGGAACTCCTCGCATTTGCCGAGACGACCGGGATTCCGGTGTTTTCGAACGGTAAGGCACACGGCCTCGTGCCGGGCGACCATCCATTGGCGGGGCGGAGTCTGGCCAATATCGTGACCCTTGTGCGGACCGGTTCGGGGCCTGACGTGACGCTGCTGCTGGGAACACGGCTCGGACTTTTCACCGGTGGCCGGGGAGGTGGTTATCTCGCTGCGAGCCGGCTCATCCAGGTAGATGTGGTGGGCGAGGAGATCGGCCGCAACCGTGACATCGATCTGGCCATCGTGGCCGACTGTCGCGAGACACTACGTGCCCTGCGAGGCGCTTCAACATCGAAATCCTGGCCAGACCGTACGGCATGGCAGCAGATCGTCCGGCAGGCAGCGGATTTCCCGGATCTCATGTTTGCCGATGCCTTACAGAAGGAGACGGGACCCATCCATCCGTACCGGCTGGCACACGAGGTTGTAACGGCGGCAGGCCCCGAGGCAGTGATTGCCGCTGATGGCGGAGAGACGGCGAGTTGGGTGGAAATGGCTGCCCGGGTCGGGGCAGGTGGGCGGTGGATGTCGCACGGCTATCTCGGTTGTCTGGGGACAGGGATGCCCTTTGCGATTGCTGCGAGTATCGCTCATCCGGGGCGGCGTATCGTGTGTATCGTGGGCGATGGATCGGTCGGACTCAATTTTTCGGAGTTCGACACCATGGCGCGCCACGGGCTGCCGGTCGTCACCGTGATCAACAATGATGCGCAGTGGGGAATGTCTGCACATGGCCAGGATCTGATCTTCGGTAGTGGCCGTCGTGTGGCGACGAACCTTGCGCCGACGCGCTATGACCTTGCGGCGGCGGGGTTTGGCTGCCACGCGGAATGGGTCGTGGAACCGGGAGAATTGCGGCCCGCCCTGGAG
>CAZEWD010000040.1:0-8091 GCA_964515725.1 uncultured Binatia bacterium (SeqCode) | reverse complement strand
CGGGAAACCGGCTTGTGTGAATGTCATGACCGACCCGTCGGTCATTTCACCGATCACTCTGGCCATGGTGGGTGGAATGAACATTTCACCTTCGGGCGGGTCGGCAAAAGTGGATCAGGTGAAACTACCCTACTACGACGACCTTTGACATTTCTGGCGTGGCCAAAGGCGTTCTCCACGAATCGGGCTACGCTTTCTTGTTCTTGCGGCGGGGTACTTTCTACTGGTTGCGTGGCGGCTCTACATGATGGATAAAAGGTCCGGCACGTCCGGCGTTTTTCGATCCTCTCGTCTTCGTCGTAGTCAGGTTCGTTGGGCCGTCGGGCCAACGTAGGGTCCAAAAGGAGGAATCCATGCTTTCGTATGCGAAGACGGCGGGTGTCATTGTTGCCCTGTTCGGGTTGTTCGGCTTCGGTATGCCGCGTCCGGTCGTGGCCGGCGAGTGTGAGGTGGCGTGCGGCGGCATCCGGCACGCCGCGGTACAGGAGGGTCGTGCTGCGCTGGCGAGTTGCAGGCTGGCCTGTACGGGCGAGACCAGTGTGCGCCAGTGCCTCGGCGGCTGCCGGGACGCGTTCCGTCAGGCCCGAAAGCAGATCCGTTCCGGGCTGAAAGAATGTCGGGTCAGTTGCAAGCCGGCTGATTCGTGCGAAGCGAGCTGTCTGGCGAACGCACGTACGTGTTTTGCTCCTGTGGGTGGTTCTGCCCGGAACTGTGCCAGCAGTTGCCTGGCATCACGGCGCGCCGCCGCTGCGGATTGTCTTAAACAACCCAATCGGGCCGCTTGTCTCCTGGAAGTCGTGGGACAACTTCGCCAGTGCACGTCCGCTTGTCTGGAGGATTCCCGAGAAGGTGTGGGGCTTTGTCGGGATGATACGGAGAGCTGCGTCGCTGCCTGTCGTCCGGCGCCATCCTGCCTCGATGATTGTGTGGATTCGGGTGCGGAGTGTCTGACTCCACTGGCTGAGGCAGGTGTATCCTGTGCGGAAGGATGCGCCGCGGACCTGACGCAAGCGGCAGCTCCTTGTCTGTCACTCGCCAATCCGGTCTCGTGTCTGATGGGAATCGCTCCCGTGGCGCTGCAATGCGCCAATACGTGCAAGGATGGCGTCTTGCCGGGTGCACAGGCATGTCTCGGAGCGTTCGGAAGCTGTAGTTCATCGTGTCCGGCTGATCCGTGCCAGACGGCATGTGTCGACGGCCTGCGGCATTGTGCGCTCGACATCGGCCAGCAGGTCGAGGCTTGCGGCAAGGGCTGTGCGAACCGTGCCTATGCGGCGGGAAGCATGTGTCTGCTGAGAGGCGATCGATCCGCCTGCCTGCAGTCGGTGGCGCGACAGTTTCTTGCTTGCGGCCAGACGTGTTTGACGGGGGCTCGTGGCGGTGCCGAGAACTGCCGATCAGGATACAAGGCCTGCGGGCAATCTTGCGGGTGAGCCCGGGGGCAGGAAGCATACGGCGCGGGTAGGATGAGGGCGCGGCCAGACGAGGTCTGGTCGCGCCTTTTTTCTCCCGTGACGTACTTTCCAGCCGCACTCCGGCTGGCCGGATTCAACCCATCCGCCCTCTGTGGGTTGGTCTGACGATCGCGGATTTGGCCGCGAGAGGTCGCCGCTCATTGCGGCGTGGCACATTCAAATGATGAGCGTGTCGAAAAAACTTGACGCAAGCGTCAACTTCCGTCATGTGACTGCGATCATTTTTCCGTGAAGGAGGCGACGATGGGCCTGATTGATATCGAGGTCGGACTGAGTGAAGACGAGCACTCCATCCGGGATACTGTGCACCAGTTTGCTCGCGAGGTGCTCAGGCCGGCGGGCCAGGCGCTGGATCGTCTGGCCGACCCGGCTGATGTGATCTCTCGCGAGTCCATCCTCTGGGATGTCTATGCGAAGTACCGGGAGTTGAAGCTCCACGAGATTGATGAAGATCCGGCATTGATGGGTACGCCCACACTGGCTCGCCTGCACGCGCTCATCAATGAGGAGATCGGTTGGGGTGATTCGGGCCTGGCGATCAGTCTCGGTGTGGCTGGCTTTCCGGCGATGTTTGCCCGCATGCTCATGCGGGATGATCTGATCGAACGCTTTGCCAATCCGAAACATCCCGAGATCGGTTGCTGGGCGATCACCGAACCACACCACGGCAGCGACGTGCTGGCATTCAACCAGCCGTTCTTCGAAAGCCCTCAGATCCGGGCGGATTGCATCGCCACACGCGACGGAGACCACTACATCATCCGGGGGCAGAAAGCGGCCTGGGTTTCCAACGGCACGATCGCGACGGTGGCGACCCTTTTCTGCACCCTCGACCCGAGCCACGGCCTGCGTGATGGTGGCGTGGCGCTGGTGCCGCTGGATCTGCCCGGCGTATCGCGAGGTGCGCCTCTCAACAAGATCGGCCAGCGTGCACTGAATCAGGGCGAGATCTTTTTCGATGAGGTGAGGATTCCGGCCGACTACATGATCGTCGGTTCCGAGGTCTACCAGTTCGTTGTGGAACGGACCCTGACGATGGCAAATGCCTACATGGGTACGACATTTGTCGGTCTGGCACGTGCCGCTTTCGAACACGCGCTCCAGTATGCGAAGGAGAGAGTGCAGGGCGGTGTGCCGATCATTCAGCATCAGGCGGTGAAGCTCAAATTGTTTCGCATGTTCCAACTCACCGAGGCCGCTCGTTCGCTGGCTCGGCGGGTGTTTGTCTACAATTCCACACAGCAACCCCCTCTGCTCGAATATTCGATTGCATCGAAGACATTCTGTACGCAGGCCGCCTTTGATGTCGCCAACACGGCAATCCAGGTGTTTGGAGGCAATGGGTTGAGCCGCGAGTACCCAGTGGAGAAGCTCCTGCGCGATGCACGTGCTTCACTCATCGAAGATGGCTGTAACGACATGCTTGGATTGGTGGCAGCCGAAAGACTCGGCTGAGACTGAGAAACCTTCCGGATGAGTACAGGAGGAATGATGGAATTGAGAGAAGTCATCGGTAACCGGCGTTCGATCCGATTTTTGATGCCCTACAAGCCCGTCGAGCCGGAGAAGATCCAGCGCATGTTGGAAGCGGCGCGCATCGCGTCGCATTGGGGTAACGTTCAGAGTCTGCGAGCCCTCGTCGTATTTCGGGACAGCGCCCCACAGGCCACTGTCGACGCGCTGCTTGCGCCGATTGCCGGATGGCAGATCCGTATCGCTCCGGTCATCATCGTCTGGTACGTCGAGTCGGCGGCCGTGGATGACCAGTCGAACCGCTTGCGTGAACTTCTTGCTGCGGGAGCCCTCGGTTTTGGAGAAGGGAAGAAAGACGCGCTCGAAAACCAGCTCATTCCGATTTTCGAAGGGATCCGCGAATCGCTCAAACAACCTGGCCTGAATGACCTGGATTGTGGCCAGGGGATTGCGCAGGCGACTCTGATGGCCTTCGAACAGGGCCTTGGAACGTGCTGTCTGGGAACGCCCTATGGGGAACAGATCCGTGTTGGCCTCGGAATGCCGGACACTTGCCGGGTTCTCCTCCTGCAGACCGTAGGCTATCCTGCAGAGAGTCCGGAGGCCGGAGGACAGCGGCCGCGTCTGCCGTTCGAGCAGCTCTTCCAGATGAATTCGTACGATACGCCGTTCCCGCGCTCTGAAGAGGTGGTTGAGGAACTGACCCGGGATCGGATGTTCCAGACGCCCGCACCGCTGCCGTGGCGTGAAGCCGAACTGGAGTATCTGAAGGTCGCCCTCGGCCTCAAGGGCCACGGGTTGATCTGAGAGGCGACAGAACGGCGGAGCACAGACCAAACAGAGAAAAAGGAGATCCTACATGCGCCAGAAAGCCATTGTTGCCGGAGTCGGCATGACCCGTTTCGGAAAGTTTCTGGAGACCGGACTGAAGGCCATGGGCGCCGAAGCGGTACAGGCAGCCGTCGCCGATGCAGGAGTCCGTCTCGAGGACATTCAGGCAGCCTATGTGGGCAATGCGGCGGCAGGTCTCGTCACGGGTCAGGAGTGCATCCGCGGACAGGTGATCCTCCGCTCGATCGGCCTGGGTCGCATCCCCGTGGTGAATGTGGAAAATGCCTGTGCCAGTGGTTCGACTGCCGTGCACCAGGCGGCAGCCATGATTACGGCGGGAGCCTACGATGTCGTCCTCGCTCTGGGTGTCGAGAAGCTCTACAGCGAGGACCGCAAGAAGAGCTTCAGTGCATTTTCGGGCGCCGTCGATGTCGAATTCATGCAGGCGATCATGGCAAGCCTGCAGGCCAGTGCAGCCAAAAGTGGCGGCAGCGCCGGTGCCTCCGGTGCCGGTGAGAAGCGGTCGATGTTCATGGACATCTACGCAGCGGTGGCACGCCACCACATGGAGCAGTACGGTACGACGGCGGAACAGTTTGCCATGGTATCAGCCAAGAATTCCTACCATGGCAGCCTCAATCCGCGTGCTCAGTTCCGTGAGCGTCTCAGTGTGGAAGATGTGCTTGCTGCACCCATGATTGCCGAGCCGTTGACGCGACCGATGTGTTCACCGATCGGCGACGGCGCGGCCGCCGTCGTGCTGGTGAGCGAGTCGAAGGCAAAGGCGCTTGGGATCTCCAAACCGGTCCGTATCGTTTCGACCGTTCTCCGTTCGGGATGGGACCATGGGCCGGATGAAGACGGTTGCGGCGAGGTCTGCTCGCGTGAGGCATATGAAGATGCCGGTGTGGGACCCGCCGATCTGAGTCTCGTCGAATTGCACGATGCGTCTGCTCCCGGCGAAATTCTCGCCTACGAGTATCTCGGTCTCTGCCCGAAAGGGGAGGGGGGCCGTCTTGTACAGGACGGTGTGACGCAACTGGGTGGGCGGCAGCCGGTGAACACTTCGGGTGGTCTGCTGCGCAAGGGACATCCGGTTGGCGCCACCGGCGCGGCGCAAATCGTCGAACTCACCGAGCAACTCCAGGGACGTGCCGGGGAGCGGCAGGTGCCCGGTGCGCGAATTGGTCTGGCACAAAATGGCGGTGGCAACATCGGTCTGGACGTTGCCGCCATGTGTGTTTCGATCCTGACCATCTGACCCGTAGTTTTGATCATGAACGAATCCATGATTCTTGCTGGCATCGTTCGCGAAAAGGCGCGGACGAGGCCCGACCTCGATGTACTCACCTTCGAGCATCTGAGTCTCGATAACGGAGCGACGCCAGACGAAGTTCGTACCTACCGGCAGCTCTCGGAGAACGCGGATCGTATCGCTGCCGCCCTGGTTCGCTACGGAATGCAGCCTGGCGAGCGTTTCGGTCTCATGATGCGCAATCATCCGGAATACGTGGAAACCATGATTGCCGCCTCGATTTCGGGAACCGTGATGGTGCCGCTCGATCCACGCATGCGTGGCGGCAAGCTTGCCTTCATGCTGTCGAATTCCGGCTGTCGCGGTATTGTCTGTGCGGATTACTGTCTGGCGGAGGTCATGACAGTCCTCGACCAATGCCCGAACCTGACCTGGATTCTGGCCCTGGAGACGGGAGAAGGAGTCGATGCCAGCCTCGTTTCTCAGACGAAGCGCGCTGACTCCATGCGGGCCGTTCTTGCCGAACCGGCTGATCCGATGGAGATCCGCCTCCAGACCGGCTCCGAACCGCTACAGATCATCTATACCTCGGGGACGACCGGAGATCCGAAAGGCGTGGTGTTTCCGAACGATCGGTTCGGTCTTACCGCCACGATGGGAATGATCGCGGGCTACACGCAAGAAGACCGCCCGTACACCGGCTTGTCATTGACACACGGGAATGCGCAGGCGGTGACTCTGGCGCCGTCTCTCGTGATGGGACTGCGCGCAGTCTTCAGCCGCAAGTTCACGAAGTCGCGCCTGTGGGATGTCTGCCGCAGACATGGCTGTACGGTCTTCTCCCTGCTGGGTGGTATGGCCACGGCAATTTATAGCGAGCCGCCTCGGCCCAATGATGCCGACAATCCGGTGCGTTTCGTTACCAGTGCGGGGATGCCGGCCGGGATCTGGGAGGCCTTCGAAAAGCGCTTCAATCTCCAGGTATTCGAGTGGTACGCAGCGGTCGAAGGTGGTCTCGCCTTCAAACCGATCGGGCAGGGACCCGTCGGTTCTTTCGGCAAGCCGGCCCCAGGGCTGGAAATGAAGATCCTGGACGACAATGACATGGAGTGCCCACCGGGGGTATTGGGAGAGATCTGTTCGCGGCCGGCCGGTTCCAATGCCCGTGTCGAGTACTACGGAAATGAAAAGGCGTCGGAAGAGAAGACACGTGGAGGCTGGTTACGGAGCGGCGATATCGGACACACGGATGCAGACGGTTGGTTCTTTTTCGATTTCCGTAAAGGCGGTGGGATCCGCCACAACGGTGATTTCGTAAACCCGGGATTCGTGGAGAAGGCGATCGCCGAGCACGGCTCGGTGATCGATGTGTTCGTTTACGGAGTGACGGCAGCGTCCGGTGCACCGGGTGAGAAGGATGTCGTTGCCGCCGTGGTGCCGTTGGATGCATCCACATTCGATCCGGCGGCTCTGTTTGCACATTGCCGTCGATCTCTCGAACCGAATTTCGTTCCTTCGTACCTCCAGGTGGTGGCGGAGATTCCCAAAACCGCTTCTGAAAAACCCCAGGAGAGATTTCTCCTCGATGCATTCGCACCCGATGCGCCGGGAGTCTTCACAGCCGGCAGTTTGAGATGAATGTACGCGTGAATCAAAGAACTGCGGCGCTCTGTACCGTACCTCGACAGCGGCCGCGCAGCCGGCAAGAGAGGTTGCCGGGAAAACGGGAGCAGAACCTGAAACGCAATCGGGAGGCGATTCTCGATGCGGCTCGCAAGGTTTTCTATGAATTGGGATACGGTGCGGCAACCGTGCGTGACATCATCCGTTGCACCAATCTCGCCACGGGCACTTTCTATAATTACTTCCCCGACAAGGAGTCGGTTCTGCGTGCCATCCTGGATGATTTCTCGCAACGCGTACGAGCCCGCGTACGTGAGTCGCGTATGCGAGCGACGACGCTGGAGGATTTGTTGCGCGTGTCGTTTCTCACCTGCTTTCGCCTGTACGCGGAAGAAACCACCCTGGTCTCCATGCTGCATCGCAACGCAGGAGAACTGCAGTTGTTGAATACGAGCAGCTCGGTGGAACCCGCCATCGAGGAGTTGATCGCCGATCTGGAGGCGAAAGAGAAGGAAGGCATCATTCCGCGCCTCGATAAGGAACGGATTGCCCGCACGGCCGTCGCGATTGCCGTCGAGCTGGGACGGCACATGCTGTCGCGACGCCGCATCGATGTCGAAGGAACGGCGGAGTTCGCTGCGCAATTCATGTTGGGTGGAATTCTGCGGGTCACAGATGGTGCAGTGGCGGACGTCTGATTGCTCTTCTGTGCGGCACATGATCAGCCGCAGAATCGTGACCTCTTCCATCCCTTATCCGGACTGTTCGGTCCGGCTGTGCGAGTAGGACTGGCGCCGCCGAGCGCTTCCGGGAGTGATGCGTTTGCGCATTACGGTGCTTTGCGGTGGTCTTGGCGGGGCGCGTCTGGCACTGGCTCTCCAGAAAGCAGGTCTGGAGAGCAACACGACGTTTGTGACGAATGTCGGGGACGACTGGGAGATCAACGGACTGCTTATCTGCCCCGATACCGATGCGGTTCTCTATGCGCTGGCGGGGCTGTTCGATGAGGAGCGCGGTTGGGGTGTCCGCGGAGATCGTTTTGATCCTTTCGATGCCGGCCCGGATTGGTTTCACATCGGAGCACGTGATCTTGCGCACCACAGAAGGCGGACGGATCTCCTGAGATCGGGGCGATCTCTGACTGAGGTGACAGGGCTTCTTGCCGCAGAACTGGGGATACGGGCACGCGTCCTGCCTGTTACCGATATGCCTGTACGTACGTGGATTCGCACATCCAATGGCGCGCTGGCCTGGCAGGAATGGTTGGTGCGAGAGGGGGCCGAGCCCCAGGTGGAGGGGGTGATCTACCGGGGAATCGAGGAGGCCGTGGCTGGTGAGGCAGTCCTGTCCGCCATCCTTGACGCAGATCTTCTGGTGTTTGCGGCGTCCAGCCCCGTCACGTCGATTGGGCCGATCCTTGCCTGTGGGGAGGTG
>CAZEWD010000039.1:13289-15435 GCA_964515725.1 uncultured Binatia bacterium (SeqCode) | reverse complement strand
ACGGCAAAATCTTCGTCCTGCCGGTCGAGGACGTGATCCGCATCCGCACCGGCGAACGGGGTTCGGACGCGCTTTAGGAAAGTGGGCTGTCTGCCGATCGAGCAACACGTCATCGTGCTGCCCCGGCAGAGTCTCAGTGACATGAGGAAGGACTGCAATGACACCGAAGGAAGTTCTGAAGTTTGCAAAAGACAGCAAGGTCACGATGGTTGACATCAAATTCAACGACTTTCTCGGAATCTGGCAGCATTTCTCGATTCCCGTAAGCGAATTGGACGAAGCGTTGTTCGAAGACGGTTCTGGTTTCGACGGATCCTCGATTCGGGGCTGGCAACCGATTCATGCCAGCGACATGCTGGTGGTGCCGGATCCGGCAACCGCAATCATCGATCCTTTCTTCAAGGAAGTGACGCTTTCCCTGATCGGCAACATCGTCGATCCGATCACCAAAGAGGAGTACAGCCGCGATCCTCGCAACATCGCACGCAAGGCAGAGGCGTATCTCAAGTCGACCGGCATCGGTGACATCGCCTACTTTGGTCCCGAACCGGAGTTCTTCATCCTGGACGACATCCGGTTCGACCAGAACCCGCACTGCGGTTACTATTTCCTCGACTCGAGCGAAGGGCAGTGGAACAGCGGGCGCGACGAGAAACCCAACCTCGGATACAAGCCCCGGTACAAGGAAGGCTACTTCCCCGTCCCACCGACGGATAGCCAACAGGACATCCGGGATGAAATGGTCCGGACGATGGAAAAGGTCGGGATCCGCGTCGAGAAGCAGCACCACGAAGTGGCTTCAGCAGGCCAGGCCGAAATCGATCTGCGCTTCCTGCCCATGCTCAAGATGGCGGATTCACTGAACTGGTACAAATACATCGTAAAGAACGTCGCCCGGAAATGGGGCAAGACCGCCACCTTCATGCCCAAGCCGATTTTCGGCGATAACGGCAGCGGCATGCACGTCCACCAGAGCATCTGGAAAGGAGACAAACCGCTGTTCGCCGGAGACAGCTATGGCGGCATGAGCGATCTTGCCATGCATTATATTGCAGGCATTCTGAAACACGCCCCGGCTCTGGCTGCATTCACCAACCCGACTACCAACAGTTATCGACGGCTGGTCCCTGGCTTTGAAGCCCCGGTGAACCTCGCCTACTCGAGCCGCAATCGCTCCGCCGCGGTCCGCATCCCCATGTACAGCCCAAGTCCCAAGGCAAAACGCATCGAGGTCCGTTTTCCCGACCCGACCGCCAACGGCTATATCGCTTTCGCCGCCATGCTCATGGCAGGGCTCGACGGGATCCAGAAACGTCTGTCGCCAGGAGAGCCACTCGACAAGGACATCTACTCACTGACACCGGAAGAACTGAAGGATGTGCCAGCCATGCCGGCCAGCCTCGAAGAGGCCCTCAACTGCCTGCGGAACGATTACGAATTTCTGTTGCAGGGGGACACCTTCACGGAGGATGTCATCGAGACCTGGACGGAGTACAAGATGGCGCATGAAGTCAACGCCATGCGCCTGCGCCCCCATCCACACGAGTTCGCACTCTACTTCGACACCTGAGATCCCACACCCGCATGCATGAACAGAACCGGCCGCGCCGCCCTCATCGTGTCCGTGCGCCGTTCACGGCAATCGCCCTGCTCGCGGCACTGCCGCTACTGTGGCTGAGTGGTTGCGGATCGGACACCGAACCATCCGATGGTCAATTCCACACCGTCTCCGGAGAGGCTGTGCCCTTTCATCCGGCGGCGGCAGGCCCTACACGATTCGGCGAGATCCCGTGGCCCAGTGATCTGTACCTGCAAGGTGACCATGTAGGCGCAGTGCCGGGCCTCGAAAGGATCGCCAGTCTTCCCGCAAAGATCCTCCAGGGACTGACAGCACTCGATGGCTTCGGACGCTCGACCGGCGCCTTGTTCTTTGTCGATAGCGATGTCGACCCCGACTCACTGCCACGCACATGGGATGCCGCAAATTCTCCCGACGCCAGCGTCCTCCTGGTCGACGTCGATCCCTCATCGCCTCAACGCGGAAAGCACTACCCCGTATACGCCCGGTTCCTTCCGACGTTGCAGTGTATTTCCGTGATTCCCGTTCCGGGAATCGTTCTCCCGCCCGGGGTACGGCATGCCGCCG
>CAZEWD010000039.1:6122-13279 GCA_964515725.1 uncultured Binatia bacterium (SeqCode) | reverse complement strand
TCCTTACCACCCGAGTGAAGACAACCGGCGGCGTCCCGCTCGTTGCCGCCAGTTCGCTATCCCGCATCGCGACACTGCCCCTGCACGAAAGAATTTCCGCCGCCGAACGCCTTTATGGCGATGCATTCGATGTCCTGGCCGCAACCCGTGCCGTACACCGGAAGGACGATGTCGCAGCCCTGGCCGTATTCACCACCTCGCGCAAAGCGTTCGAGATGGTGGAATTACGCAGCCGTCTGCATAAACTGCCCGAACCCGAATTGATCCTGGATCCAGCGCTGGCAAGCCCCTACTCGGTTGCCGTCTTCGGCGCCGAAGGACAGCCTTCCCTCGACGACTGGCTCGGCGAGCCGGTGCGAGACGAGAACGGCAACGAGTGGCCAGGAGGAGACAACCCGGGTGGTATTGCACACGATCAGATCGGTACCATCGCTTCGGGCGCCTTCACCGCTCCGAGTTTCCTCGATCGCTCGACACACCACATAGAGCGAACAGCGGAAGGCGATTTTGCGCTGGCAGATGCAGACGCCACGATCCCCGTGACACTGGTTTTGCCGAAGGCTCCACCTCCTCCGGAGGGCTATCCGGTCATTATCCACGGGCACGGCCTGAGTAACCACCGCGGCAGCATGTTCGGCGTGATCAACGAACTGGCGCGGGCAGGATTTGCGGTGATCGGAATCGATGACGTGCTGCACGGTGCCCGGCAACCCATCAAGGACCTGCAAAACAACTTTGCTGGCCCTTATCGGGGGCCCGACGGTATTCCCGACGGTGTCGGATTCCCGGTTTCCTTTTTCTCGGGATTCAGCGACTTCGTCGCCATCCGCGATCATTTCCGGCAGACGGTGGTCGATCAGATGAGTCTGGTGCGCCTCATTCGCAGTTCACACCTCGATCTGAGCGCCCTGGCCCGATCCGCACGTGATCCCGTACCACGTCTCGACGGCAATCGAATCGTCTGGAGCGGTGGCTCCCTGGGGGGAATCATCGGAAGCATGACTCTTGCCGTCGAGCCGGACATCCGTGCCGCAGCACTCCAGGTTCCCGGTGCCGGCTTCATCCAATTCATCACCACGAATTCGGCGCAACTGGCGCCGCTCGTATTTTCTCTTGCCAGGCTGACACTGGGACTCGAAGGCGACGAGGAGATCGATGAATTCCATCCCGTAGCGGCTATACTCGCAGCCATCACGGAGGCCGGAGATCCTCTGTCGTACGCTCCCCACATCATGCGTGATCCGCTGCTGCCGGACCGGCTACCGCCCGACCTGCTGATCACCTACGCCGTGCAGGACGAGGTACTGCCCAATCTCTCGACGGTGGCCCTCATCCGCGCGACCGGAACCGCCCTTGCCTCGCCCCGTCTTTTCGATCTTCCAGGAATCCCAACGATCGATTCGCCCGTAAGTGCCAATGCACCGAATGGCCGTACTGCTGCTGCCGTGCAGTACTTTCCGGCAAACCATGGCCTCGGTTATTCGCGCTACGATACCCGCCAATTCTACCCGGACCTGCCCCGCGAGGGGATCGACCGCTTCCCCAGATTACCTGCGGAGATCCGATTCGAACAACCGTTACGCGAACACATCTCGCAACTCGTTACCTTTCTGGGAGGCGCGACAGCAGGAGCCGCTCATATCCCCATCACGGCACCACCACGGCAGGACTACGACGGCGACGGAATTCTCGATGAGATCGAAGTGGCGAACGGGACAAATCCCTACGATCCCCAGCAGTGAGCCGATCGCTCGACAACAGGCCGTCATCACCCTACAACACGCGCCACACACGAATCGCCATCATCACGAAGAGAGGAAATACCCGACGGCCAGGAATTCTCGCAGACACACTGCCGCCGGATGACAAGACAGGGAGGATTCATGAGCAGCAAGGCAGCAAGACTGAAGTTGGTCAAACGCCCCGAGGCGCGCCCGCGTTTCAAGGTGAAGGATCTGGCACTGGCCGAACTCGGCCGAAAAGAAATCCGCCTGGCAGAACAGGAAATGCCGGGTCTGATGGCCTTGCGCGCCCAGTACAAAAAGAAACAACCTCTTCGTGGCGCGAAGATCATGGGTTCTCTGCACATGACTGTGCAGACCGCCGTGTTGATCGAGACACTGATGGACCTCGGCGCTGACGTACGTTGGGTTTCCTGCAACATCTTCAGCACGCAGGATCATGCTGCGGCAGCCGTGGCGGTCGGCCGCAACGGAACCGTCAACAACCCCAAAGGCGCTGCCGTATTTGCCTGGAAAGGTGAAACCCTCGAAGAATACTGGTGGTGCACGAATGAGGCCCTGGTGTGGCCTGATGGCAGCGGCCCGGATCTCATCGTCGACGACGGCGGGGATGCCACCCTATTGGTGCACAAGGGACTCGAGTTCGAACGCGCCGGCAAGGTCCCCGCATTCAACCCGAAGAACGACCCTGAGGAGTGGGGCGTCATTCTTTCGCTGTTGCGCAACCTCCAGAAGGAGGCGCCAGGTCAATGGGAACGGATCGCGCCAGGTATCCGCGGGGTCAGTGAAGAAACCACCACGGGCGTGCACCGGCTTTACGAGATGGCCAAGAATGGCACACTCCTTTTCCCCGCCATCAACGTCAACGATTCGGTCACCAAGAGCAAGTTCGATAATATCTATGGTTGCCGGCACTCGCTGATCGACGGGATCAACCGGGCATCCGACGTCATGATGGGCGGCAAGATTGCGGTCGTCTGCGGCTTTGGCGAAGTGGGCAAAGGCTGTGCGGAGTCACTGCGGGGCCAGGGTTGCCGTGTCATCGTCACCGAGATCGATCCGATCTGTGCCTTGCAGGCCGCCATGCAGGGCTATGAGGTTGCGCGACTCGAAGACTACGTCTCGACGGCCGACATCTTCATTACGGCGACCGGGAACTTCGGCATCATCACGGCGCAGCACATGGCAAAGATGAAGGACAAGGCCATCGTCGGCAACATCGGGCATTTCGATAACGAAATCGATATGGCCGGGCTGGCCAAAGTGCGTGGCATCAAGAAGATCAACATCAAGCCGCAGTACGATGAATGGGTTTTCCCCGACGGACACTCGGTGCTCGTCCTGGCGGAAGGCCGCTTGCTGAACCTCGGTTGTGCGACGGGTCATCCGTCTTTCGTCATGAGCGCCTCATTCACCAATCAGGTGTTGGCACAACTGGAGTTGTGGAAGAAGTCCAACGACTACGACAAGCAGGTCTACATGCTGCCGAAGCGCCTCGACGAAGAGGTCGCACGGCTCCATCTCGACAAGCTCGGTGTCAGGCTCACCCGCCTCACGGCAAAACAGGCCGAGTACATCGGCGTGTCGCCCGACGGACCATACAAGCCCGATCACTACCGCTACTGATCCCGGCTGAGCCGGTTCGATTCGTAAAAGGAAACAAGAGGGCCTGTGGGACAATCCCATGGGCCCTCTTGTCTGGTCCACGTCACGAGGGCTTCGGGTCGTCCCGGACAAACAGCGAGAAAGCCACCAGGATCAGTGCACCGAGAGAAATGAACGTGTCAGCGACATTGAAGGCAGGCCAGTAGTATTCACGCCAGTGAAAATAGAGAAAGTCGGTCACCTCTCCTGCCGTTGCACGATCGATGAAGTTACCGACGGCGCCACCCAGAATCCCACCGAGGGCAAACAGGAGGAACTTCTGCTCGCTCGGCACACGATGTACGAAGTACAGGAGAACACCGACGGCGAGAACACCGACACCGAGAAAGAAGGGAAGCCGGAGCGCCTCATGGGCGTCACGGAACAGACCAAAGGCGCCACCCGTGTTTTTCAGATGAGTGAGCTGAAAAAACGACGGGAACACGACGATCGATTCATAGAGAGGAATGTGTTCGATCACGATCCACTTCGTGATCTGGTCAGCAATAGCGACCGCTGCTGCGACCCCGAGCACCAGGACGTACTTCACGCCGCCCTCACGACGGGCAGACAACGCTCGCACAGTTGAGGATGCTCGGTATCTGCGCCGACCGCTTCGCTGTAGTTCCAACAACGCGCACACTTGTGACCCTGGGCCTTTTCCACCCGGATCTTCAATTCCGGCATGAGAGGACTGATACAGTCGGCATCCAGTCGCTGACCCAATTCGACCTGTGAGACGATGAACAAAGCCGGCAAGTCGCCCTGCATGCTGCGCAGTACCGCCTCGATCGGTTCACTGCCCCACAGCAATACCCGCGCCTCCAGTGGGTGTCCGATCAGACCAGATTGGCGCGCCTCTTCCAGTGCCTTCATCACCGCCGTACGGATCGCGAGAACCCTCTCCCAACGTGCCGCCAGTTCCGGATCTGCCGCCCGTTCGGGACCGAATCCTGCCAGCAGAACGCTCGGTTCCGCATCATGGCCGGGGAGATATCTCCAGATCTCCTCCGCGGTGAAAGTCAGGATGGGCGCCATCAGACGAACCAGCGTGCCGGCAATCTCGTAAAGAGTCGTCTGCGCCGCGCGCCGGCCTGCCGATGTGGCACCGAACGTGTACAGGCGGTCCTTGACGATATCCAGATAGAGCGCGCTCAGGTCGACGGCGCAGAAGTTCACCAGTTGTTGAACGACAATGTGGAACTGGAAAGCGTCATAGGCCCGCCGCACACGCATGGCCAGTTCGGCGGTACGGTGCAGGATCCAGCGATCCAACTCCGGCAGATCCGGCACCGCGACACGGTCCCGCGTCACATCGAAGTCATTCAGATTACCGAGCAGAAAACGGCACGTATTGCGGATCTTGCGGTACGATTCGAGCAACGGCGTGACGAGACTTTTCGAAAAGGCCACGTCCGCCGTGTAGTCGACGGAAGCGAACAGCAGCCTGAGAATCTCCGCACCGTGGGTCTTGATGATCTCCTCGGGAGCAATGACGTTACCGAGGGATTTCGACATCTTCTTGGCAGCCTCATCCAGAATGAGACCATGCGTCAGGACGCTGCGATAGGGAGCGCGGCCCCGTGTCGCAACCGAGGTGATCAGCGACACCTGGAACCAACCGCGATGCTGATCGACCGCTTCGACATAGAGGTCGGCCGGAGAGGCAAGCCCTTCCCGCTCTTCGAGAACCGACACATGGGTCGAGCCCGAGTCGAACCAGACATCGAGAATGTTGTTGTCCTGCTCGAACGACTCGCTGCCACACGAGCAACGGTAGCCGGCCGGCATCAGATCCCGGGCAGGAAGCTCGTACCATGCATCCGAACCGCGCTCGGCAAAGACCGACTCGACATGGCGAATGACTTCAGGCTCATAGATGAAGTTGTCACAGCCTGAACGACGAAAGGCCGGGATCGGCACCCCCCAGGCACGCTGACGTGACAAACACCAGTCGGGGCGGTTCTCCATCATATTGTAGATCCGGTCGTGTCCCCAGCCGGGCACCCAGTTCACGGAATCGATCGCCTGCAGTGCAGCACCGCGCAACTCGTTGTGATCCACACGCAGGAACCACTGTTCGGTAGCCCGGAAGATCAGAGGCTGCTTGCAGCGCCAGCAGTGCGGATAGGAGTGCTCGAGCCGCCGCACATGCAACAGCGCGCCACTGACACGCAATTGGTCGACGATCGCCTCATTCGCCTCGAAGACGACGCGCCCGGCATACTCACCGGCTTCGGACGTAAAGCGGCCGGTCCCATCGACAGGGGTCAACACCGGAAGCCCATACTTCTGCCCGACCGCAAAATCCTCATAGCCGTGCCCCGGTGCAGTATGTACGCAACCGGTCCCGACATCGGCCGTCACGTGCGCCTCGAAGACAAGGCGTGATGGCCGGTCGAGGAAGGGATGACGAAACAGATCGCGGCCATCGAGTTCCGTGAGATTCACTGGAATCCGCCGCCGGTCTTCCTTCTTGCCGATGGCGTTCAGGAAATCATCGGCCAGACGCTCGGCCACCAGGTAGCAGGCACCATCCACCCCGACGACGACATAATCCAGGTGCGGGTTGAGACAAATCGCCAGGTTGGCGGGCAGCGTCCAAGGTGTGGTCGTCCAGATCACCGCAAACAGGGAATCCGCACAGGCGGCCAGTTCGTCTGCATCCGCCGGATTGACCGCCATGGCACGCGCATCGCCGGCCGTGCCCGCAAAGGCAAAACGCACATAGATCGATGGAGATGTGTGGGGCGAATACTCGACCTCCGCTTCGGCCAGCGCTGTGCCGCACACGGCGCACCAGTGCACAGGGCGCATGCCGCGGTAGATGTATCCACCCTCGACCAGCTCGCGGAAGACACGCACGATGCTCGCTTCGTACTCGGGATCCATCGTGACATACGGGTGCTGCCAATCACCCAGGACACCGAGGCGGCGAAATTCCCCGCGCTGAATGTCGAGAAACTTCTGCGCATAGGCACGGCAGCGTTTGCGCACCTCGAGCTGCGACACCTCGCGGGCCTTTTTGCCCAACTCCTTCGAAACCTGATGTTCGATGGGCATACCGTGGCAATCCCACCCGGGCACATACGGTGTATGGAAACCCGCCATGGCCCTGGACTTCACCACGATGTCCTTGATGATCTTGTTCAGCGCTGTGCCGAGATGCACATGGCCATTCGCATACGGCGGCCCATCGTGCAGCAGATACATCGGCCGCCCTTGCGAGCGCCGCAGCAATTCGCCGTAGAGATCCTCGGCCTCCCACTTTTCAACCATCTCCGGCTCTCGTCGCGGCAGATCGGCACGCATCGGAAAGTCGGTCTTCGGTAGGTTCAGCGTCTGTTTGTAATCCATGAGCCGGCCGCTGTCCCTAGCAGCCGGGGCCAAAGCGTGCCACCGAACCTGACGGAGACCGAGGGGCCGATGAAGACCACCACGTGCCTTGCTCAGGTGAGGACTCCAACCTCGCACACCCGCGGATGGCCATAGCAGGTGAAAACCGTTAGGGTGCCCGCACCAAGGAGGACGTGTGGAATCCCGACATCCCAGATTGCAAATCTCTGTTGACCAGTTCACAACACCCAGCCCGGTGACAGCTCCGCCCGACGCCGGCTTCGAGGATCTCCGAGAGAAAATGAAAGAGGGAGGATTCCGCCATCTTCCTATCGTAGATCAGGGCAAGGTGGTGGGGCTGATCAGCCAGAGAGATCTGAAACTTCTGGAAGGCCTGGGAGATCTCAGCAAGCAGGTCTCCGCCGCCGACTTCAT
>CAZEWD010000039.1:0-6112 GCA_964515725.1 uncultured Binatia bacterium (SeqCode) | reverse complement strand
GATCTTCTCATTGTCGACTCCCAATCGTCCCTCGAAGATGTGGCCGCGAAGATGGCGGCGATGAAGGTGGGGAGCGCCATTGTCCGTGGGGAGTCACAGGAAATTGTCGGTATCTTCACCTCCACGGATGCCTTGAATGCATTGATCGAGATCCTGCGCGGCCGGCAGGAAAAAGATTGAGGGGTTTCGCGCTGCCTTTCTCCGGAAAGACGCGATCAGGAAGAAAGCAGCGACACCTCCTTTCTCGCCACACGAACGCCAGGCATGAGTGAAGCGACGAAACGGACGACGGTGACTCTGATCAGCGGCGACGGCATTGGTCCCGAGGTGATGGAGGCTACCCGCACGATCCTCGAGGCAGCACATTGTCCTCTGGACTTCGAATCTGCTGAAGCCGGGCAGAGTGCTGTGGCGCGCCATGGGACGAACCTGCCGGACACTACGGTCGAGTCTGTGCTGCGGAATGGTGTTGGCCTTAAGGGGCCCACGGAGACGGCCATCGGAAGTGGGGAGCCATCAGCGAACGTCGCGCTGCGCAAGCGTCTCGACCTTTACGCCAGCCTACGGCCGGTGAAGTCGATCCCCGGGGTGAAGACACGCTACGAAAACGTCGATCTGGTGGTGGTGCGAGAGAACACGGAGGACCTCTACGCCGGGCTCGAACACATCGTCGTTCCAGGGGTGGTGGAGAGCCTCAAGATCATCACCGAGGCGGCTTCGACACGCATCTGCCGCTTCGCCTTCGAATACGCACGCGCACACGGCCGCAAGAAAGTAACCGCGGTGCACAAGGCGAACATCATGAAATTGTCGGACGGGCTGTTCCTCGACTGCTTTCGTGCCGTGTCGCGGGAGTACCCGGATATTGCGGGTGATGAAGTCATCATCGATGCGCTGTGCATGCAACTCGTCCGCTGGCCCGAAAAGTACGATGTCATGGTGATGGAGAACCTGTACGGTGACATCGTTTCGGACCTGTGCGCCGGCCTCGTGGGTGGACTCGGAGTCGTGCCGGGTGCCAACATCGGTGAGAAAACGGCGGTTTTCGAAGCCGTCCATGGGACGGCACCGGACATCGCGGGGCGAGGCCTGGCGAACCCGACCGCATTGCTCCTCTCTGCGGTGATGATGCTGGACCATCTCAAACTTCCGGAGCACGCACGGCGCATCGAAGGGGCAATCCTGAAAGTCTTCGCGGAAGGTCAGGTCAAAACCAGGGATCTGGGCGGCGATACAACGACGGCGGAGTTCACCAGGGCCGTCATCGACGCCATGCACTGAGACCGGCGAACGAACGCCGGCCTACAATCCACAACGATAGGGGGGAACGGGCATGGGCCTGTCCTGTGGGAACTCAGCCAGGCAGTTTCCCGGTGTGTGTCGAACACCACCAGAAGTCGAAATCCTGTGCCTGCCCTTTATAGAATTCATGCACGGTCATGTGATAGTTTGACATAGACAATGCCGGAAGGTGCAACTTCTGGGTCACTTTCATTGAGAAGAACAGGATTGGGGGTCCATGGGGGGGAAAAGGAAGACTGTCAGCCCGTTCAGGCATGGACACGGATCCGTTCTGAAGTTCCCAGACAGCCGGATTGCAGACGACCACGAAGACCGCCTCAAACAAGCACAGAAGGCTCTCCACACAGGTACAAAGCGCAGCGCACGGGATCAGTTCGAGGCACTGGTTGAGCTGGCACGCCAGAGGGGAGATGCCGAGCTTCTCGCGCGAGCTGCGTTGGGCTGGGGCGAGGCACGGGTCTGGGTTGATACCGGTGTGGTGGACCATGCCCTGGTGGCCGCATTGGAAGAGGCGATCCGCCGTCTTCCGGCAAACCAGCCCGGTTTGAGGGCACGTCTGCACGCACGTCTGGCGGAGGAACGCTACGACCTGTCGCCCGATCAGAGACGAGTCTACATCCGTGCGGCGATTTCTGCGGCACGCGAGGCGGGAGATCCTGCCGTCAACGCGCGTGTCCGACTGGGTCGTCGCTTTGCGCTCTGGGTGCCAGAAAATCTCGAACACCGCTGCCAGGAATCCCGCCGTGCCCTCAAATCCGCCCTGAAGGCTCGTGACTGGGAGACGGCTGCTTTCGCGACAACCTGGCTGATCAGCGATCTTCTTGAATCGGGAGATGTCGTACAGGCCGACCTTCAGATACAGGCGTTTGCGCATCTGGCGCAGCGCTGGGGCGGACCGGTTCTGAAATCACACGAACTCCGGTTGCGCGCGCAGCGGGCGATGATGGCAGGCCGATTCGACGAGGCCGAACGGTTCGCGATGGAGGCATTGCAGGTTGGAGCTTCAGTCGACGATCCAGATGCTCCCGTTCTCTTCGCGGCGCAGCTCTTCATCTTGCGTTTCATCCAAGGCAGACTGGCAGAAATCGAACCGGCCACACGTTCCATGAACACGTACATGCCGAACATCTCGGTAGGGCGCGTCACGATGGCCCTGGTCGCCCTGCAATCGGGCGACACCGCGAAGGCACGTTGCGAGTGTGACTTCATGACAGTCGAAGAGATCGAGGAGATGCCACGCGACGCGCACTGGCTGATGTCGCTGGCACTGCTGGCGGAAGTATGCTTCCGGCTGAACGATCCCAGACGCGCAGTTGTTCTGTACGATCTACTGAAACCCTACGAACAGCGGCAGATCATCGTCGTTCCAGGTCTGGGTTCACTCGGGACCGTATCACATTATCTCGGTCTTCTCGCTCTCACCCTCGAGCAGACGGCGGTTGCCGTGCGCCACTTCGAAACGGCGTTGGAGAGGAGCAAGGCCATGAAGCTCCTGCCACAAGTCGCGCAAGCCGAACACTGCCTGGCGACGGCGATGCGAGTCGAGGGAAGACGGGATTGCGCACAAACCGCGACAGCACTCTTCCGATCGGCTGCGGCAACCCAGAAATCTCTCGGCATGCGGTACCATCTGGATCTCCCCAAACGAGAGGTGAGATCACATCACGATTCCCCAACGGAACCTCCCTTTTTCTTCCAGGCGCAGGATGAATGGCATATCCGTTGGAATGGAAAGACGATTACCCTGCCACCGATTCGGGGAATCGGAATGCTGGCCCACCTCGTCCGGCATCCGGGCTGTTCCTTCCATGTGACCGAGTTGGTGACCCTGGTAGAAGCGGAAGGGAACTCGATCGACTCCGACACCAGCCGGGAAGAATTACAGGACTGGCGAGCCTATTGGGGAGAAATCCACCGTTTGAGCTATGAGGCGAACAAGGCAAAGGGCCGTGGCGACAAAGCCGCACTGAAAATGTTCGTGCGAAAACTACATGCTCGAAAGAAAGAACTCGACGCAAAAACCGGCGAGGTCGAGAAGATCCGAAAGCGCGTCCAACGTAATCTCAGCGTGGCGCTGGCAAAGATCGCGCAAGAAAATGACGCCTTGAAAGTTTACCTCGTACGCGGTCTGCACCATCGGAACAAGGGAATCAGCTTCGAGCCCCCCTCTTCCGCACACTGAACCACTCACCGGCTTGTGAGTGTTGGCACCACCTGCACAAGAGTGTGTGGGCCGGGAAAGAGATCGATCGCTCTTTCCGCCCCGCCGCAGTGCCTGGCTCTATATGAGCCCGCACTGCCCATCGCCCCTCGCTCTGCGCGTGAACTTGTGGATAACTCCTCCAACACCGACAGTTTCCAGACACAACATTTCTGATACCCCCGCCAGTGGCGTAGATCGTTGACTCGGCCTTCTCAAAATAAGATGTTTGATCCGCTGAAGTGTCGATGGTTTCTTTGATCTTCGGCAAGTCGGTCATATCGAGGATAGGCATGCCAATCAAACACCTCTTTGTTCTGATGCTGGAGAACCGGTCCTTCGATCACATGCTTGGGTTTGCGGATCTGACAGGGCCAGATGCCGTGACTGGGCAACAAACGCACGCGGACGACCTAGTATTGCTTCAGCAGCGGCCGGACAAATGGAAGCGCACTGGCAATCTCAACCCAGCGTCTGGAGAGCTCATCTACCCACAGTCCGGCGCGCTCCATCGGCTCTCCTCACCAGCGCCTGGCCCTGGCCACGAGTTCAACGATGTTCTCGAACAACTGTGCGGCGCGGGAGCAAAGCTCCCCGCTGGCGGTGGATACCCAGCCATCACGGGGACGGGCTTTGTTTCAAACTACGTGTCGATCGGCCGTGGTGATCCAGCAGATGATCCGGCTGATGATCCGGCTCTGGTGATGAAGTGCTTCCGGCCCGAGCAGCTCCCGGTGTTGACGACTCTGGCGCGTGAGTATGCCGTCTGCGATCGGTGGTTCTGCTCCATACCCGGGCCGACGTGGCCGAATCGGTTCTTCGTCCATGCTGCCACGTCCGGAGGCCTCTACAGCAGCCCACCGGGCCTCGATGTCCTCATTCATGAAATTGGCCCGGGGTACCAATTTCAGAATGGCACGATCTTCGATCGGCTCGGAAATGACTGGCTGGTATTTCACGGCGATCCCTTGCCGCACGTGTTCAGTATCGCAGGGATGCTCGGTGAGCGCCTGCAGGGGCGCTTCAAGCCCCAACGGCGCTTTGATGAAATTGTGCACGATCATGGTTTCTCCGCGAAGTACATCTTCATCGAACCGAACTATGGCCGCGTGTACGGAGACTACGCGTACGGGACCTCACAACATCCGCTCGACGATGTTGCCCAAGGCGAAAAACTCATCAAGGAGGTCTACGAGAGTATCCGTTCCTCACCGCACTGGAACGAGAGCGCGCTCGTCGTGACCTATGACGAGCATGGCGGCTTCTACGATCACGTCACCCCGCCAGATGCCGTTGCACCTGGTGATACGGTGTCGGCCCGGTCCACCAACGAGAGCGGATTCGACTTCAAACGTCTCGGCGTACGCGTCCCAGCAGTCGTCGTCTCGCCGCTGGTGGAAAAAGGAACTATCGACCACCGAGTCTACGATCACGCATCCGTTCCGGCCACCCTCGTTGATCTCTTCAACCTGCCACCGGTGAATGGCCAACGCCACCTGACAAATCGTGATGCGGCGGCGACATCTTTCAAGACACTGTTCAGCCGCGCTGCCGCGAGAACTGACACGTTAGCGAAGTTACCCGATCCACCGCCTTTGGCGCCGGTGCCGGCGAGCGCTGATGAGGATGACATCATTAATGGGAACTTGGATCCCAACACCCGCGGCTTCCTCTACATCGCGCTGCTGCGCCGCTACGGCATCACGGCCAAAGATGTCGAGCACAGCCCGGGCCTTAAGCGCTACATGCGCATCCGCACGCGCAAGGGCGCCAGACAATGCATTGAGCAGGTCCGCAAGCAGTTTGAAAACACCTAGACGGGCTTTGCTCGAGCGCCGTTGATCGATCGAGGCCCCGGATCACTGCTCAATGCAGTACAAGAGCTGCCGGATACTACAATTGGACCCGCTTGGACAGCCACCCAACCACAGCCACAAAACTTCTTATATTCTAAATACTTATAACTCTACACCTGGGTAATAGGTCGCAAGATGCCGCAGATCTTGCGCGGACGCCTCTCGCCGCCGCGCCACCGCTGACGGCAGCACCGCTACCGCTTTCTCAGCCTGATCTTTTCTTCCCGCTGGGGACGGCAGGACTCTGGCGCTCGGGTTGGTGATGAAAAGTGTCTATAGAGATCCACCCAGCCAACGGGAGCATATACTTTCCACCCAGCGGCATCCTGGCACGAATGCTGGCACCCATCGATTCAATCCTGAGCCACCTAAACGCACCGGTTGGGTATATTCACCGTCGTGGCTTGAGTAAAAGACGGGCCGGTTCGTGCAGAGGTCCGATTACGCAGGGAAAGGACACAGCAAAGCTGAGCGCAAAGGTAACGCAGAATCGGTTTGAAATATCTGTGTCGAAGTGGAGGCCTCCACCTGCGCATCCCCGGATATCCGGGATGACCTGACCCTTTTCGGACAAAATCTCAGAATTACTACATGCAAAATCAAAGTTGTTGACAGGCCGATTGACCCTGGCCTACACGGGGCACTGGCGAATAGCACCTACTGAACGGACGGGAACAAACACCAGATACGACCCGTGAGGACTGTCACTTCTCACGAGGATGACCCACCCCGATTCTCACGGGATGACCCAGGG
>CAZEWD010000038.1:0-15499 GCA_964515725.1 uncultured Binatia bacterium (SeqCode) | reverse complement strand
CTGCCTGGATTGAAGAGGATCCATCCCCAGTCTCCTGGTGAGGGTTGGGTGGTGGCGCCGTCACCGTTGGTGTCACCCCCCCAGGTATCGTCACGCAAACTCGTGACGACCACCGGTGCCATCTCGGTCCCTGCGAGATACAGTGCACCGTTCACGATCACTTTATCGTGCGACCCGGCTACCTTCACGATCGTGCCCGCCTGGATGGTCAATGACGTACCGGCGGGAATCGTCACATTGCACTGGTTGATCACATAGAGGTTGTTCGGCGTCCAGACGGCGTTTCCACTGACTGTGCCGCAACCATTCACCACGGTGATCGCCCCACCACGGCTCGGTGTTATGGCGGAGGTAATGCCCAGAAGGACGAACACAACCATCAGGCAGCGTCGCAGACTCCAACTTCCGCCTCGCACCTGGTTTCCCGAAAGACCGGCCATTTCAGCCCCCTCTCTGTCTCAAGACCCGCTGGCGGGTTGCAACCGATGCTCGAAACAATTGTGCCCGATGCCAGTCTCCTGGCAACCCCCCAGAGAACGAGGCATCCCGGCACAACCTTTACTGCAAGACGGCGGCACGATTCATTGGGACAGCAGGTGCACTGCAGACGATACGACCCATCCTGATGGGTTTGCATTCTGCCAGCCGTGCGCTGGCGCACTGGACACGCACGTAGCAACACGGCAGATCCGGCGATATGGTGCGGCGGTTTGGAGGAGATCTTCGCATGAGCGCCGGGCGCAACGATCGAGCTGCGACGCACACACTGCAGCAGATGGGTTGGATCGATCGGTTCTTTGGCAACTTTCTGATGGAACTCAGAGAGGCCGATGCCACTCCGGAACAGGTCTGCAAGGTGGCCTGGAAACCCGTTCCACCAAAAGATCTGGTGATCACCGGACCCGACCGCGATCTTTCTTTCCACAAAGTCGAGATCGTGCCAGACGAGGCTGAGCGCTATCTTACACGTCTGCCACCCGCCAACTTCGATGTAGAGGCACTCCTGGAGCACCAGAAGCTGATCTTCGTCCTGTTGCCGGGCTTCACACATCACACCCTCAGATTCCCGGCTTTCTACGAACTGGTGGAACCAAGGCGATCGCCGCTGGAGGTTGTCAAACTCGCTCCCTCGGCAGATGGCCGGTCAATAGTCGAAACGTTTACCCACCGTGGCCCCGGTACGAAGCTCGTGTATGCTGGATATCCCCGGTCAAATGCATCTTCCGACCGGATCCTGCGACCCCTCTTTCGCCTTCTGCATGAATCGCCCAGCTTGCGGCAGTGGGTTGACGGCGAAGGGTATCGTATCGTCTTCGTTGGGTACTCCTACGGCGCACCTCTGGCGCTGGAACTCCTCGCCGCAATGAACGCCGGCGTCTTCGACGATCGTTTCCTGCTGCCCGCCACACAGGCTCTACTGGCAATCAATGGAGACATTCACGGCTCGTATCTGGCAGATTTCGTGACGCACCCCGAGACATCCTTCAACGTCCAGAGAGCGGTCGGCCTGATGCGACAGTTCAATTTCCTCGGACTCCCACTCGGAATCCGCACCGAGCAGGAGCGAAACGACATGCTCGGTGGTGTGCGCGCACTCGGCCACACAGTGCGAAAAGCTCGTCTCCGCAAAATATTGAGACAGATGCCACGGCATCTGAAGTATGTAACGATTTCAGCCTTCCTGCCGGCGGGCGATTACGACACAAATCCGATCCGCAATTTCGATGACGTGACCATGTATCTGCAATCCCTCACCGCGCGGGATGTGTCGATCTACAACGACGGCCAGATGGTCCTGGAAGACACCTTTCTCCCCGCATTTCCCGGCGTGCCGCGAGAAAATTTCTTCCATCTGGGAGCCGTCCGTTCTCACCACTGGGGAGTGAGTTGGCGGACGTTCAATTCGGGAAACAATCATTTCCCGCGACCCTCCTACTATCGAGCACTCGTCCGCACGTTGCACGAACTGGGCATCGGATAAGGGCCATCAGACGGCACCCAGAAGTCCCTGCCCGACCTGATAAAGCCCGAAACAGAACAGAACGATTGCTGACAACCCCAACAGCGCTCGGGTCATCCGGGGACCCGCCCTTGCCGCCAGGCCGAACACGAGAACAAGAACCAGAAGCGTCGAAACGATCGCGGCGTAGAACCCGCCCAGAAATCCGATTCCGTAGGTCGACGTCTGACGCCAGGCATCGAGCAGGATGGGTCCGGTAACGAGGCTCCAGAAAAGGTAAGGACCGGGACTCAGGCCATTCATCAATGCCGCAGACCACAGGCTTTGCCGCGAGCCTGACTCTTGTACCGGCAGATGCAGAGCAAAATTCCGCCATGCCGCCAAGGCTCCGCGTGCCAGGTACAGAATGAACAGTCCTCCCGCCAGGCTGAGTGCGCGTTGAAGCCAGAGGGGTACCTGGCTCAACACGAACAGACAGAGCAAGATGATCGGCCCGTCGCTGATCAGGGGAGCAAAGGCGGCCGGCAGCGTACGCTGCCAGCCGCGTCTCAGGGTCTGAGAAATGAGATAGGTCTGAAACGGGCCCGGTTGGACAGCGGCGGTGAACCCGTATCCGGCGCCCAGAAACAGGAATTTCCACATGAACGCGGGCGCGGATGGCGGGCGCGACGGTCCCTGTCCTGTACCTCTCTCAGACTTTCATATCGAAAAAGCAGAGCTTGTTGCCGTCGAGATCCCGGACATAGGCACCGTAAAAAATCGGCATTCGCTCGCCGGGCGCTCCCTCATCGCTGGCACCGAGCTCCATGGCTTTCGCATAGAGTTTGTCCACTCCCTCGCGGGAGCCACCCGGAATGGCAATCATGTTACCGTTTCCCACGGCGTGTGGTTTCCCGTCGTAGGGCAGACAAACCGCAAGCATCGGCGCATTGTTGCCGGTGCCAAAAAATTTGATCCTGTCCATGCCGAACAGCGGGCGTGCTCCGACCAGCGATAGAAGTGACTCGTAGAAGGCACAGGCCCGATCCATATCCTTTGTTCCAATGGTGACGTATCCAATCATCAAAAATCTCCCTTGACGCCTTGAAGATCATGCCGTGCCCGTGCATGCAAGACCTTCCCACACTGCCCTGCCACCACACCCTTGAGCAGTACCTCGACGCCTACTGCGAAGCGGCGCAGCTTTGGGATCAAAAGAAGACTCCCCTCTTCCGCACGATCGCGGTCGCACCGGGTAGGCGACTCACGGCCGATCCCTTGGACCAGGCGAATGCCTGGCGAATGATCCGCCGAAGAGCTCGATCCTCCGGGATCGAAACCGAAATCGGTTGCCACACGTTCCGCACCACCGGCATCACCGCCTACCTCGAGAATGGCGGAACGCTCGAACACGCGCAGCAGATCGCGGCGCACGAGTCGCTGCGAACGACCAATCTCTACGATCGAACCAACGACCAGATCACGCCAGACGAGATCGAGCGGATCACGATTTAGACGTTGGCGTCGATTCGTGCGAAAGCCCAAGTTCAATGCCCAAGCATATCCGCTTTGAACTTACTGACCAGGACGGCACACAGAAGGTCGAAACCGACTTCTCTGATCAGGAGTGGTCTCTTCTGGAGGACTACTCTGCTATCTTCGATCAACTGGCGACTTCCCCCGCAACCACATCCGTCGCTTCTTTCGGCTTCTCGATCAAATGGGACAGCGAAGCCGGATGGGCGCCCGTCGATGCTTCCCAGTTCCCTTCGAGAACAGACCTTGCCGCGTTCCTTCACTTGTTTCGTCCGATCATCCTCAACGACGAACGCACGTTTTTCATGAAGGTCCTAGGCGTCATCTCCCAGCGCGCACCGAGCAAGGCCTGGAAAGCGTTGAAAGTCGAGTTCGACGGACGCCGCTTCGAAAGCATGATGACCATCTCAATGACCTCGGCTTCGACGCCCGAGCAGCCCACTTCCGAAACGCTGATTCTCAACTCCGGCCGTACGCTCCAGAACTGGCTCAACGCGTTCGAGTACCACCGCGATGCGGCGAAAGCGGCGGAGTTCAGCGAGATCCATGCGGACGATTTCCCCACCCCTGATCACGTCAAGGGACTGATGTTGCAGCTCCTGGTGGAAAAGCTGAAGGCGGCAGCGAAGCTCCGTGAACTCATTCGAGCTTTGCAGCAAGGTCCGGGGGCCTCCTTCAAGACGAAGTAGGGACGGCGGTGGACCTTGTGTTCAAACCCATATTGGGTTACTCGCGACACCCGGACACAACCACGACCCGATGAGTGCGAAGCAACCGCGGCTAGACGACTCGTTCCTCCAACCTGCCTTTAGCTGGCACCAGCACAGGTTCGACGTGCAGCCGTACTTTAAAGACACAGCCCCCCAGCCCTTCTACCGCACCGATCGTGGCGCTCTGTTCTCCGCCGATTGCATGGCCGTGCTTCCGCTTCTCAAGGACAACGTCATCGACACCGTTTTCGCGGACCCACCGTTCAACCTGGGAAAGAAGTACGGTGCGCGGACGGACGATCTGAAGCCGGAGGCCGTCTACCTTGCGTGGTGTCAGGATTGGTTGCGAGAATGCGTGCGCGTCCTGAAACCTGGCGGCGCGCTGTTCGTCTACAACCTGCCGCGCTGGAATGTTCTTCTCGGACCCTACCTAACCGCTCTCGGGATGGACTTCCGTCACTGGATTGCGATCCAAATGAGCGCGTGCCTGCCCATTCCGGGCCGGCTTCATCCCAGCCACTACAGCCTGCTCTACTACACGAAGGGAAAGCCCCGGACCTTCCGCCGTATCCGCACGCCGATCGAAACCTGTCGCCACTGCCACGGTGAGATTAAGGACTATGGGGGTCACCGCGCCGCTATGAACCCCAACGGCGTGACCCTCAAAGACGTGTGGACGGATATCCCGCCGGTTCGTCACTGGAAATTCAAATCGCGAAAGCGGCGGGCGAATGCTCTTTCAACTAAGATCCTGGATCGGGTGATCGAGATGTCCACTCGTCCCGGCGAGGTCGTTCTCGACCCCTTCGGCGGTAGTGGCACGACTTTCGCCGTCGCAGAGAATAAGAAGCGGCGGTGGCTTGGAATGGAAATCGACTACGCCGGCGACATCGTCGATCGACTCGAAACGTACGAGATCCACGCCCACGCGAACGACGATTTCATTGAGGGTTGATTGATCAGCCCTGTGCTCTCCCGTCCGTCCCTTTCGGAATCCGCGGCACTTTAAAGCTCGTCGCATCGTACTCGATGACGACAACCTCGAGTACGCCCTGCTTGCACGGGATACTCCTCCATAGTGGGTAGTAGGGTTCCAACTCTGCGGCGTTTCCGATTCGATCTGTGAGGAATCGGTAGAGTTCCCGCGATGGCACTACCAGCACGCCGGCGGCGAGGATGCCTTTCAGGAGGCCCAGGCACATCTTGTTCAGCGCTCGATGGCTGGACGAAATGTTTCCAGTCTCCCATTCGAGCGCCACGGGTCCGTGGCTGGTTTCCCGGACGGCATCCAGTTTTCCAGGACGTCTCCTCACCTTCACTTTGGCCGGAGCGACTGGAACCTGGACGGTTTCGTCGTCCGCAATCGGGAGCGGCCTCTCGCGCTTCCAGCCGAATCCTTCCAGCTCATTCATCAGCCCAGCCTTAATGGGAACGACGCCGTTTCCCTCGCCCCGCCTCTTTCCGCTCTGTGGGTAAATCGTGAAGCTCCCGCCTCCAGGCGGCCACTCAACCCGTTTGATCGCGGCGTGCAATTGGTGCCGAATCTTTCGCCACTCGGCCGAGCTGGCGAACGGCCCGCACGCCTGCAGCGTTTCGACGGCAACGATTTTCATCGTGCCGTCCTTCTCCGCGTCCGTTGAGGCGCCGTGCGAAATTCACCCCAAAAGCCGTTGACGTCGGCGCCGAGCGTTTCCAACACCTCCAAAAACTCGACGACATCGAGGCGCCGCTCGCCGCGCTCGTACTTCGATACGAAGGACTGCGGACGGTTCAGCCGTCTCGCAAGCTGAGCCTGCGTAAGTCCAGCCTTCTGTCTTGCTTCGACGAGCAGCTCGCAGAGCCGTTCGTAATTGTTGGTGAAGACCGAACGCGTCACTTGCGTGCGTTAAACCCATTTCGGGATAAAACCCAAAAAAGGTTTTCTCGGAGTCGGAAGTAGCTCAATGCCGAGCCCTCGGCATTGACCAGCCAAAACCACTATTCATAGCCCTTTATTCGACACGTCTCCCCCAAAACTGGTATTGTTAGTTTAACAAGCCAGCCCGCTGCACGGGTGGCGGTGGATGAGGATGACGACGAAGGACATGCAGCGAAAAATTTCTACAAGCTCTGCGGTGACCATGGATCTGCTCGATCGGCTAGCGGCCGTTTCGGAGCGTCTACCGATCAATCGCAGCCATATTGTGCGTCAAGCGTTGGAGCGGGAGCTCGCACGCTACGAGGAACAGCCGGCGAAGGTCGACGGCGGTCTTGAGGTGGATGGGGGTGAGGTGGTGCGGACGAAGACTACCAGTCGACAATGACCAAGATCATCGCCATTGCGAATCAAAAGGTCGGAGTAGGGAAGAGCACTACCGCTCTGAACCTCGCCTGCGGCCTCGCCGAGACCGGTTCTAAGGTTCTCCTCGTGGATATGGCCCCCAGGCGAGCCTTACGACCACCTTGGGATTCGAGCTTCACGCCCTCACGGTGACGGTGCACGACCTCTTGATCGACCACCAGCGGCAGCTCGCGCCAGAGTCGGTCATCCAGCACACGAAAACATCGGGGTTCGACGTCTTGCCGGCGAACATTGCGCTCGCCCAAGCCGAGAAGCATCTCGTCCACCCAGCTCAACCGTGAGCGGAGGCTTACCGGCATCCTCAAGCACGCCAAGAAGTGCGAAACCATCGTGATCGACTGCCCGCCGTTCTTAGGAATCCATATTACGAACGCTCTGGCGGCGGCTGACGAGGTAGTGATCCCGATCGAGACCGACTACCTGGCATTTCTGGCGCTCGAACCGCTCATCACAACGCTACGGGAGGTCGAACAGGAGATCAACCCGAAGCAGAAGCACTTCTGCATTCTTCCGACCAAGCATCACAAAAGAACCGACCACACCCGCTCAATTCTCGCGGAAATCCGGGAGGCATTGCCTGGACACGTTCTCGAAGCACTAATTCCGTACTCCGTCCGCCCCCAAGGATAGCGTGGCAACTGCCGAGTCCATCTTCACCTACGATTCGCAACACGCCATCGCCCAGGCTTATCGAGGCCTGGTTCAAGAGAGCCGCACCCACCATGTCGCGTAAACCAAAGCGCCCAGACCTCAAAGGACTCGGCTTGCGCCTGGTGGCCAGTGCCAAGTCCGAAAAGCCGGACAATCCGGTCCGCCACACCGTGGCTGACGAAGGGTTGCTCTACATTCCCACCGAACTTCTGCGACCGAACCCAAACCAATCACGACAGTATTTTGTCGAAGCATCGCTTGAGAACCTGGCCGGCTCGGTTCGAGAGAAGGAGATTCTTCAACCGATTATCGCCCGCTGCCTTTCGCTCATCAGGTCCATCCCTTCTTTATCCTCAAAGGGCGGACATATTCTCTGACCCGTTAAGCGCACATTTTTACTCAACTACAACAACTTTCCCACACTGCTCGTGACCGCTTCTCTGGAAACTCCCGCCCATTGTGCGGAGAATCCGAACGACTGCTTGTGATCTGCAAGCGTGCATGCTGTAGAGGCGCGCGAATCACAGATCCTTCCCGGAAAGGAATTCGTTCGGTGAACTACGAAACTATCAATCTCGATCGTATCCCCGATGACGCAACCGCCGTTTTGACCCTGAATCGGCCCGCAACTCTCAACAGTCTCAGTCTCTCCCTGGTGGATGAGCTGCGGAACGCCATTACCGAGATTGCCCATGACGACGGTATCCGTGCGCTCATCATTACGGGTGCCGGTCGAGGGTTTTGCGCCGGAGCCGACCTGACCGATCGGCGCGACATGAGCGTGGCGTTGGGAGAAGGCGTGTATCGCTCCATGGAACGTGACTTCAATCCGCTGAGCCGCGAACTGGCGGCTCTGCGCAAGCCGGTTGTTGCAGCAGTCAACGGCGTCGCCGCTGGTGCTGGTGTGGGGATCGCGCTTGCTGCAGATATTGTCGTCGCAGCACGTTCCGCGTATTTCGCGGTGCTGTTCGGACCGAGACTCGGACTCGTACCCGACATGGGTACCACCTACTATCTCGTTCAACATCTCGGCCGCGCACGGGCGCGGGCACTGGCGCTTCTCGGAGACCGCCTGCCGGCCGAACAGGCAGAGCAGTGGGGTCTGATCTGGAAATGTGTGGATGATGATCTTTTGATGGACGAAGCGCGGAGCCTCGCCGTGCGTCTGGCCAACGGTCCACAGCCGTGCTTCGGCTACATCAAACGTTCCCTCGACGCAGCCGAACGCAACACTCTTGCCGAGCAACTCAATCTGGAGCGCGATTACCAGCGTGTCCTCGCCGACGCACCGGATTTCATCGAGGGTGTCACGGCCTTTCTGCAAAAGCGCAAGCCGAAGTTCCGGTAGACGCCCAACTCCACAGTCCGACCCCGTCAACGGGCAGCATCAACGACACGCGACCATCCAGGAAGATCTCAACGTTCGTCCGAGGGTGAAACAGACCAGACCTCTCAGGTCACCTTTGCCGTCCGTACGATCCGCTCGGTCAACCTGGGTGAGAGGCGGCTGAGATAGACGGCCAGAGTTTCGCGTCCTCCCACCGCTGCCTCACTCTTATCACCTTCGACAGCGCGCCAGATCTGTGCAGCGCACACCAGCGGGTCCATTCCCCTGCTCTGTGCATCATCCATCGTTCCCTGAGCGGTCCCGTCACCGGTCATCGCATTGATGGAGATGTTCGTGCGGATGAAGCCAGGATAGATCATCGTCACCCGGATCCCCTGCCTCCAGGTCTCGGCACGCAGCGCATCGTGAAATCCCTGCAGCGCGAACTTGGCCGCCGAGTAACCTGAGCGCAGCGGCGTCGCCACCTTCCCGGCGATACTGCTGATGACGACGAAGTGGCCCCGTTTTCGCGCCAACATCTGCGGCAGCACGGCTTTGGTCAGTGCCAGCGGTGCGAAGAAGTCGAGTTCCATGATCCGCCGGTATACAGCGAGTTCCGTATCGGCAACGAGGCTACGTTGTGAGAGTCCAGCATTGTTGACCAGGATGTCTATCGGACCGAACGGCTCTGCTGCGGCTGCCGCTACCTCGTTTGCATCGAACCGTTCCAGGTCAACGGGCAACACGGCAACACGGGCTGGATCCGCGCATCCACGCCGCACCCGATCGAGTTCCTTTTCACGGCGTGCACTCAACACCAGCCGAGCACCGCGTTGCGAAGCCACCGTGGCCAACGCTTCGCCGATGCCACCCGACGCGCCGGTAACCCATACTACCGAATCTGCAAGCTTCGTCATGTCCCCTGGATCCTCCATCCTCGTTGACACAGGCGGACCAACTTCCGCCTGCAAACCGAAGCGTCATTTTACCGCAGAACTGGCACAAGGAGGATTGCCTGTCGACGCCACGAAACGAATTGGCGCAACCCAACGTAGCCAATATTGGCGAGGGAAGTATTCCCGTCGAGATTCATTCGGTTGCCCTATCCGAACTTCAATCTGTGAGAAGTCATGGATTCACAGCTTGCACCCTGCTGCTCCCTTGTGAAATGGCGATGTCGTGTATCTCGAACCGGATCCCTCCTGCCACCACATGCGCGCGAGAAGGAAGTGGCAAGGCGGGACGGCAGGTACCGTGAGGCGCCGGCCGGGCAGACATCCTTCATCATTCCAAGGCAGGTAAAAGATATGGTTTCATCGAAGATGCGAAGCGGACCACAGAGGAGGACCGCCATGGGGTTGGGCAGAATGTGTTCGCGGACCGTCTTATTCGGTCTGGTTATGTTGGCAGTCGGTTGCGGGGAAGAATATCGGCCCGTTTCCGTATCGGTTGCGGCAACCGAAACTCCCACGCCCGCCCCAACCGCAGCAGCGACCGCGACTGCTGTGCCGTTTGGCCCGCACCTGTTCGATTGCACATCGATTGCCGCTGATCCGTTTTATCGACCTGCCCGCGCGAGTTCGGTCCCCATTGAATGCGCTCTCGATCCGGCGTGCCGTACGCCACAGATCACAGGCCACCGTGGCGTTGGAGGAGCACTCGGCAAGATCGCTCCGGAGGACACGCTGGCCGCCTACCGGGCTGCCATTGCGCTCGGCATCGAGTATGTCGAAACGGATCCGCGTCCGACGGCAGACGGTGTACTCGTCAATATACACGACACGAAGGTTGACCGTACGACAGACGGAAGCGGCGAGGTCGCCGAGATGAGTTTTGCCGAGGTGCGGTCTCTTCGAATCAAGGCGGACGGTCTGCCGGGAGACTTCACCTGTGAACGGGTACCGACATTGACCGAGGTCCTTCAAACATGCCGGGGGCGCGTCGTGGTGCTCGTGGATGCGAACAAGACAGACCGAGTCGATCTTCTCGTTGGCGCCATCCAGGAGGCGGATGCGTTAGACTGGGCGATCTTCGATACCAGCAGCATCGATAAGATCGATCGCGCACGAGCCCTCGAGCCTCGTTTACATTTCCAGATTCGCCCATCTTCCGCCGATGAAGTGGTGACACAACTCGATCACTTCGCACCCGATCTCCCCGCCATCGTGGAGATCGAAGCGGTGGGGCGAAAAGCAGCAGCCGACGCGGCACACCAGCGAGGGGCGCGTGTGTTGACCAATGTCTTTCTCGAAGACGCGATGGCTACCTTCAACGGTGACTTCTCGGGCTATGCCAAGGTTCTGGATAGTGGTGTGGACATCGTCCAGACGGAACGTCCGGAACTGGTCCTCGAGTTCCTGAAGTCCCGCGGCCTGCGATGAAATCGCGTGCCTCGCGCCGCCGTTCCTCTCCACACAGTGTGAAACGAGGGCATGCGCCGGGGCAGGTTCAAGCGCTCTGCAAAGGGTAGACTTCCAGTCATTTTCACGTATGCAACGGGGCATGACAAAAGCCTTCCGCATCGTAGCCATTTCGACTGTGCTGGTATGTTCCGCCTGCGGTGTTTCGAACGAGCCGGTTCCGACCCCGGGGTCGAGTGCGGAGGCACGGCGGCTATCGGCCCGAGCAGTTGCGGCGTCGATCGATGCAGGGTGGATCGAATCACGCGTCCGGATCCTCGCCTCGGATAAAATGGAAGGGCGGGACAATCTTTCGCCGGGCGGTATTCGTGCTCGTGAGTGGCTCAAGGAGCAGATGACGCAGATCGGCCTGGAGCCGATGGGAACGGACGGGTTCGAGCAAGCTTTCCCTCAGGGCGTCAATCTCATCGGGCGCCTACCCGGGAACGATCCGGAACTGGCGGAGGAATACGTCCTTGTCAGCGGCCACTACGATCACATCGGCATGGTCGGAACACCGAACAGTCAGTGCAGGACGTACAGCCGCAGGCCAGACGATACGATCTGCAATGGTGCAGCCGATAACGCCGCGGGCACGGCTGCGGTGCTGGCGGTTGCCAATGCGCTGGCGCACAGTGAAACAGGACTCCGCCGCTCGATCCTCATCGCCTTCTGGGATGCAGAAGAAGATGGGTTGCTCGGTAGCTATTACTTTGCCGATGTTGATCCACGTGTACCGCTCGATCGGATCGCTGCCATGTACTCGGTGGATAATGTGGGCGCGTATATCATCCCCGGCGTCGAGGAATCCTTTGCCATTGGCACGGAATACGCGACGGGATTGCGGGAACGAGTCAAAGCCATCAATGACGAGACGGGTTTCACACAATTCCCGGTCTCATCGTTTTTCGTCGGCAGTGATACCGGTGGGCGAAGCGATCATCTGCCGTTTCGACTGCATGGGGTACCCGTCATCTTCTTTGGTTCCGGCTCACCGCCCGAGTACCACACTCCAGCCGATGATGTGGGCATTCTCAGCTTCGGCAAGCTCACGAACATCGCTCGTCACGTAACATTGATGACGGCCGATGTCGCCAACGATGACGATCGTCCGACTTTCGTCTCCGATCCGGTTCCACAACTCGACGACGCCCACGCGCTCAAGGCGCTGGGTGAAGTCGTTATGGCAGATCCCGCAGCCCTGGGCTTCGACGATCCGTTTGCACTCAGCCTCCTCGAAGGATGGATGAAGGATCTCAACGCTTACCTTGCACAGCCGCCTCAATCAGAAGCGGAGTGGAAAGCGTATCAGCGTTTCGTGAAGTCGATCATCACCACGGTCTACCAGTTCATCGGTGGTGCAGCGGAGGGCTGAAACACGTCTTTCGTAGGGGTTGCACCAATCTCGTGACTGGCAGGATTCCCTCAACCTGCCGCAATCTCGACAACGATGCGGCGCGGGTTGTCGTGTTTCATCCGCAGCATCTCCAGCCCTTCCGCGACCTCTTCGAGACGAAGGCGGTGTGAAATCGATGCCTCGATGTCGATCTTGCCGTCTGCTTCGAGCTGAAGGACTTCCCGCAGGTCGTCCTGATGGGAAGCAAAGCTGCCAAGCACAGAAAGCTCCTGGAAGGCAAAGAGTGCCTGCGGCAAATCGATCGCAGGCGGCATGATGCCAACACCGACGACGATCAGCCGTCCTCCCGGAATCAGGGCCCGTGCTCCGGCAGCAACCGTTTCGGGAGAACCAACACATTCGATGACGACCTCGGTGCCGCCATCACTCAACTCACGGATTGCCGCAGAGGGATCACCCTTCGACGCATCGACGCAGTGTGAGGCACCGGAGTCGGAAGCCCGTTCGAGGGCAATGGCGGAGATATCCACCGCAATGACCTGCTCCGCGCCGAGAGCACACGCGAGATTTACCGCCTGACAACCGAGTCCGCCACAACCGATGACTGCAACACGCTCCCCCGGGCGCAGGCCAGCTCGACATTTCAGCGCGTGGTACGGCGAAGCAACACAGTCTGTCGCCACCGCTGCTGCCGCGAGTGACACACCGTCCGGTACACGCACCAGCGAGGAAGCAGGAAGGCGGATGGCCTCTGCGAACGCTCCGTCGATGTGGAGGCCCGGAGACACGAGTTGTGGGCAACAGTTCTCATGTCCGGCACGGCAGACCCGGCACGTCCGGCATCCTGCGCCAAGATGCAGGGCCACCCGGTCACCTGGTGTCCAACCCGACACCCCATCACCCAGGCTTCGGACAAATCCAGCGGGCTCGTGCCCCAATGTGATCGGCAATCCTCCCGGAACGGGCAACCCTTCGAGGAAATGTACATCCGAGCCACAGACGCCACAGGCCGCCACCTCGACCACGACCTCGCCGGGCCCCGGCGTCGGGTAAGGCACTTCCTCGATCCGAATCTCACTGCCCGGCCCGTAAAATCGAGCCGCTCTCATACGCTGCGTCATCCCACCTTCACACCGGCACCTTCCATGATTTCGAAGCGATTGATCTGGTTGGTTCCTTCGTAGATCTGCGTGAGCTTGGCATCGCGCAGGAGTTTTTCGACTCCGTACTCGTGCATGTACCCGTAACCACCAAGGATCTGGATGGCATCAGTGGCATTGGCGACAGCGGCATCTGACGCGAACACCTTGGCCATCGAGGAGAGCGTCAGGGACGGCTCCAGCGCTGCAATGGCACGAGCAGCCTTCCATACCAGACCACGTGCTGCCTCCACGCGCGTCGCCATGTCGGCCAGGAGCAATTGGATCGCCTGATGCCGGACGATCGGCCGACCGCCCTGGATCCGTACTCCCGCGTATTCGAGAGCCTTTTCGTAGGCGGCCCGAGCGATCCCCAGTGCGATGGCTGCCACGGGCATCCGGGTTACCGCCATGATCGTACGATTCAACGTCCAGGCCTTCCCTTCGGGACCTAATCGATGATCCTCGGGAACCCGAACATCTTCGAAAACCAACTCGGCGGCCGGACAGGCCCGCTGTCCCATCTTCTCGAACACCTGTCCCACGAAAAAACCCGGCGTGCCGGCCGTAACGACAAAGCAGTTCATGCCTTCACGAATCGAGTTACCACTGCCGTCGGACGCAAAAACGGTCACCAGTCCGGCAATGGAACCGTTGGAAATGAACACTTTGCGCCCATTGATCCGGTAGCCGCCGTCCTCACGAACCGCGTGCGTGCGCACGCGCCCCTCCGGGTGACCGAAAATGAAATCGGAACCCGTGTCCGGTTCGGTCGCTGCCAGCGCCGCCAGCTTCGGGGTGCCGGTCTTCCACGATTCCGCCAGGGGTGGGACGAATTTCATGATGGGTGCCGGGTCACCGCAAAGGAGGATGGGACTCAATCCGAGCAGGGTCGCACCGAAGAGTGTCGTGCAACCGGCACAGGCAACCGCGAACTCCTCTGTGGTCAGAGCCACCAGAAACGGATCATGTCCGGAACCACCCAGGAATTCGGGCAGGCCCGCTCCGATGACACCGGCGTTGGCTGCTTCACGCAGCAATTCCTCACGCTGCGGACTGTCCGGATCCTTGTCGAGAATGAGGGCCCGAGGGGCGATCTGGCGGCGAGCGAAATCGCGCGCCCACTGTTGGATCTCCCGCTGCTCCGATGTCAGTTCGTTCATGTCTGTCCCGGCACTCATGCCGCGAATCGGGAATCTTTTTCGCGGTCGATGCGCTCGAGGACCTGACCGTTCGGAATCGTGTTGTCGGAAAGCATGACGATCAGCGGCCCTTCGCTTTCTGAGATCAAATCCGAGAGCGGATCGAATTCCGATGTTTCACACGACACTCGTCCAGTTCCCATCTCGACCTGATGCGGGACGATATCCAACTGGACCGAGGTAATCTGTTCGATTTCGATCTCCCCGGCTGGTCCGGGAACGACTTTGTAATTGAGGGTAGGGCGGCGGGAAGCCTGTGCTTGTGCCGCGGCCAGCTCCGGCGGCATGACATCCGCAATCGCGCCTTCGAGAGAAAGGATTCGCCTCCCCCAGCGCGTTGCCGAACCATGAAAGCGCGCACCGTCTCGTTCCCAGACGATATCCGCCAGCAGCTTCGGAAAACCACAGATCTCACGCCCGGGGATCAGGGCTTCATCCGTCGTCACGTAGATGTAGGGAACATAGTTGCCCTCGACATCGCCGACACGCGCCGGAACCAGGATTGCCAGTTCCTTGAACGCGTGCAGGACTGGCGTCTGCGGATAGGAGAGCATGGTGATCATCGCTGGGCCGCCGGCGACCTCCATGCCAGGTGGGAGAATGCGCTCGACGACTCCGGGTCTGGGAACGAACGGGAACACCGCCATACGAACACCCTGCCAATGATGTGGAGGGGCACAAAAGGCGGGAGCGGACCAGGGCATGCTGATGGGGTGGGACATGAAGAGTCTCCTTTCCTCTGATCAAAAGGGCATTGCCGGCCCGGCGCTCTCGATATCCACATACACACAGCGATCCGTCGGCGTCGGCTGCCATTCGATCGGCGTGAACGGGAGATGACCGGATCCAACAACGAGATGCAGCCATTTCACCAGACCGGGTTCAACCTCGTTGGGAC
>CAZEWD010000037.1:11622-15603 GCA_964515725.1 uncultured Binatia bacterium (SeqCode) | reverse complement strand
CGGCTGCTCGAGTTGGTGGCCGCCTTGCCGGCGACTCTGCAGACAGGGGATCCGAGACTCGTGCAGTCTACTGCCCAGGCCATCACCGACCAGATCTGCGCCAGCCTGCGCGTGCCTGTTGCGCGCGTTTTCGTGGAAGGAACAAGACCTTCCAACCCCCGAGGCGAATTGCACGGCCTCTACACCCCGCACACGCGCGGCACCCCATGTATCAAAGTGTGGATGATCACGGCCAAGCGAGGACAGGTCGTTGCATTCAAGACGTTTCTACGCACGCTGCTGCACGAAATCTGCCACCATCTCGATTACACACTCCTGCGTCTTGGTGATTCGTTGCATACGGACGGTTTCTACAAGCGCGAATCGAGCCTCTTCCACCAGATCGGCGCCTCCACTGTGTCTCCGCGGCGTAACGCCCCTCCAAACGTGCGGGCACTTGCCCAGAAGTGAAAGCAGGAAGGCTCCCTCTCCCGCCGCAGCGTGCAGGAGAGGAGCCCGAAAGAGGTTCGATCCCGGTTCAGAAGTCGGAGAGGGTAGCGGAACCACAGGGATTGGCCCGAAGATCAACCCGTCCGTTCTCCTTCTTCATCGAAAGGCGTTTATGGCCCCGGTTCGACAGCGGTCAGAGCGCCGCTTCGAACAGACCCGAAGCACCCATACCGCCACCCACACACATGGTGACGATACCCCAGCGCTTCTTCTGCCGTTGCAACTCGAGCAGCAGGGTCCCCGTCATCCGCGCACCGGTCATCCCGTAAGGGTGGCCGATGGAGATGGCGCCGCCGTTCGGATTCAGACACGCTGGGTCGATGCCCAACCGGTCACGCACGTACACCGCCTGCGACGCAAAGGCCTCGTTCAACTCGACGATATCGATATCCGAGATCTTCAGGCCGTGGCGCTGCAGCAACTTGGGCACCGAGAACACCGGCCCGATGCCCATCTCGTCCGGTTCGCAACCGGCATACACACAACCTCGGAAAAAGCCGAGCGGTTTGATGTTCAATGCCTTGGCGCGTTCGGCCGACATCATCACGACAACGGCCGCTCCGTCGGAGAACTGCGATGAATTGCCCGCCGTCACCGAACCACCTTCACGAAATGCCGGCGGCAGCTTTGCCAGGCCTTCCATCGTCGTGTCCGGACGGTTGCATTCGTCGCGGTCGACCACCACTTCCTTGTCCGAACGGGTCCCCGTCGCCTTATCGACCACTTCCATCGTGACCTTCATCGGTACGATCTCGTCCTGGAACTTGCCGGCCTGCTGAGCCGCCGCCGTACGCTTCTGTGACGTGAAGGCGAATTCATCCTGCGACTCGCGGCTGACCTTGTACCGTTCGGCCACGACTTCGGCCGTCAGGCCCATCGGCATGTAGATTTCTTTCTTGATCTCCATCAAGGTCGGGTTGAACAGATTGTTCTTGTTGAAATCGTTCTGCAGCATGGTGATCGATTCCAGACCACCAGCCACCACAGCGTCAGCCCCCTCCACCTGCACCATGTGCGCAGCGACAGCGACCGCATTCAGTCCGGACGAGCAGAAACGACTTACCGTGCTGCCCGGCACCGACACCGGCAGACCGGCCATCACCGCCACGTTACGGCCGACGTTGAACCCCTGCGGACCCTCGGGAAATCCCGTACCCATGACCACATCGTCGATCTCGGCAGGATCCAGATGGGGAAGCTTTTTCAGCGCCTCACGGACACAGTGGGCGGCCATGTCGTCCGGACGTGTCTTGTTGAATGATCCTCGAAACGATTTGGCCATGCCCGTGCGGGCCGTGGCGACGATAACGACATCACGCATTGAACGCTCTCCTTCGTAGGTGGAATTCCGCCGTACTCTTTCAAGAGCGCGGCTCTGATGCAAGCGAGCACACACCCTTCGATGCATCGAGTGGCAGGATTCCTCCTGGGCCTCCGCTTGCGTCACGCCGGTCCCTACATTTTATTCGCCAACTGCGTTAGCCTGTCACGCCATGTTGCGTCGATTGATCGTGCCGGCCATCCTGGGCCTGGCCTGCGCCTCGCTGCCGGCCGCGCACGCCACAGCGGATGACGTTTCGCCGGTCGCCACACGACGGACCATCCAGATCCCGCTGCGTTTTGACGACGATTTCATCCGCGAAGCCATCGCGGCACAAGTCTACACCACCGCCACGGGGAAAGCCGTCCTATGGGACGATGGCACGGGTTGCGGCTTCCTCAAGCTGCGCGAACCTCGTGTCCAGACAACAAACGGGCGCGTGCGCGTCACCTCACGCGGTGAGGCTCGAGTCGGCACGCCGTTTGGCAATTCCTGCATCGCGCCGGTGCAATGGGACGGTTACGTCGAGCTCTTCGAGGAACCGGTTCTCGCGGCCGATCAGAAGAGCCTGCAGTTCCGTGTGGTGGAATCGAATCTGTACGATGCCAACTGGAGAAAGCCCTTCATTGCGGGACGGCTGTGGGACGTCATCAAGAAATACGCCCATCCGAGTTTCGAATCGGTGCGCATCGACCTGCGCGCGGCTGCCGACGACCTGCGCGCCCTGCTGCCCGACTTATTGCGACGTGACGATCTCGAACGAGTGAGCCGCGCGGTGGAGTCGCTCCGCCTGCAGTCGGTCACCGCAACTGATTCGGGGGTCGCTGTGGACCTGGTGTTCGATGTCGAACCACTCGGTGGGACCGGTCCCGTCGCAGAGCCGACGTTCAGCCCCGAAGAGCTACAAAAGTTCGAGGCTGCCTGGGAACAGTGGGACGCCTTTCTCACCTACGTCGTCAAATTCATCTGGGGAGATTCGCTGCTGAGCGACCTGCGCCAGCCTCTGGCCGATGTCCTGCTCGATGCCCGGTACGACATCCTGGAAGCGCTGGCCCCGGCCGACGGCAGGCCGGATCCGGTGCCAGACCTGTTCGTGCGCACCTGGGAGCGCTTGTCTCCCGTGGTACGGCAGATCGCCTCGCACAAAGCAGGTGCCCATGCTGTACGTTATTTCAGTTTCATTGCAGCGGCAGACGCCCTGCGGAGTCTGCAGGCCGCCGGGCCGGATCTCGGCGTCGATATTTCCGCCGATGGTTTGCGCCGTCTGGTGCGCATTCTGGCTCCTGATGACGCCGGCGATCCGCTCGTCTACGACACCGCCATCGATCCGCAGTTGCGTTTGCTTCTCGGATTCGGGCCCCCCCTGCCCTCACCCGACCTGACAGATGCGCCCGCCGACGCACGGTGGGACTGGCACGACTGGCTCCTGCCGCGCGCCGCGTGGGCTGCCGGGGAGATGCCCGATACCGGCGGCCTGAAACGCTGGATCGCGCTCCCCGAGACGCTGGACAGTTATCTGGATGCCGTACGCGAGGTGCTGAACACGGTGACCGCGCAGACGCTGGAAAGCAAATCGCTCGATCCGGCGTATCACCAGGTGTATCGCAATCTCGTTCTCGCCACCGCCTGGCAGGAAAGCTGCTGGCGCCAGTTCATCGTGCAGAAAGGTGAGATCACCTTTCTGAAGTCGCCCGTCGGCGCCGCCGGGATGATGCAGGTCAACGAGCGCGTCTGGCGCGGCCTCTACGACATCAAGGGGCTGCGCTGGGACATCCGCTACAACGGCCGTGCCGGCGCGGAGATCGTGCTCCACTACCTCAACGATTACGCGATAGCGAAAAAGGAGCACCTGCATCCAGGCGGCGTCGAAAATCTCGCGCGTGCCACGTATGCCATCTACAATGGGGGCCCCGGGCAGATCGCCCGCTACCGCAAGGCGAACACGAAACCGTTTCTCAAAAAGATCGACACCCTCTTCTGGGAGAAATATGACGCGGTGAGCAACGGCCGGGCGGGCGACGTGGTCAAGTGCTACTCCGGCCGAGGCTGAAGGACGGGAGACCGGCAAATCTCCCGTCCTCCTCGCAGCCGGTGGCCGTCGATCACTGGCGCGGGCTTGCGTCCGGCACTTCGGTCCCATCGCTCAGGAGGAAACCAAAGGCCTGGTTCAG
>CAZEWD010000037.1:0-11612 GCA_964515725.1 uncultured Binatia bacterium (SeqCode) | reverse complement strand
TCACAGAGTGCCCATCCACTTCTCCACGACCGTAGTCGGACATCACGAACCTCCAGATGCCACTGCAACCGGCGGGATTCACGCATCCGCCGCTCACCTTCAGATCGGGGAGATTCATGGCCAGCGCAAGATCGTCCGTCGTCCGGTTCGGGACAACGCTGTCCACCACTCCTTCGTGCATGAGGATCCGTTTCAACGGAACCCCGGGTAATTGATTCCCCGGCGTCGTGATATACGGCGCGTAGTTGATCGGGTCGGCCGAGTCGAGGGCCCACTGCGCGGTTTGCTGGAAGCGCCGTAGAAACAGGGGAAATACCGGACTCTCCACGGGAATGCTGGTATTCAGCGACAACAGGGGTTCGAGTAAATGGCCGATCTGTCGCGACGTCATGATCTTCGGCAGCCCGCCCCCCGGCACACTGAGCATACCGACTTCAACCTCTGGCTCCACGGCCATGAACAGAGTCCCCATGATCCCGCCAAGGGAGCCGCCCAGATAGAGGCGATGGCCGACATCGACCTCGTCGAAGGGATAGATTCCCTCATCGTGGGCCAGCTTGATCATCCGGATCACCTGCATGAAATCCACCACTGACTGGCGGAAATACTCGCGGGTCGTCCCCATCGTCTGCAGATTGAAAAAATTCGTCACGTTGCCTCGACGCCCATGCTGCAGAGCCGAGATCCCGATGGTGATGACCGGGATGTCACGATCGATATTGCTGATCTGGCCGACGTCCTTGCCAGAGCCTCCCAGACCATGTCCGAAGAGTACAATCGGATAGCCACCGGGAGGTTTCGGCAGCTTGGGCAGAACCATGTAGAAATCGAGCTTGTTCCTGGTAGGGATCTTCGTTCCGTACACTCTTGCTTCTTCGAACGGGCCATTTGAACGCACGCGGAAGTCGTATGCCTCAAAATATCCGATGGCCACCTTGGAGACGTTACGGGAACTATCGCGCCCGACGATCTCACGGTACTGCGGTGTCCCCTCTCCAAAAATGCCGGTCTCCAGATTTCCGAAAGGCCGATCGAATACCGGCAAGCCGGGACGCAGGTCGCCCGACTCCGGATCGAGACGGTTCTTGATTGCAACCATGTCATCAGTGGTCGGCTGCGTGGTGAAGAGATCGAGCAGCACGATTTCGTCAGATCGGATATCGTAGGATCGATTCAGATAGGCGACCACGGGTTCGAGTTGCTCGTGCAGATCCTGTTGCTCTCCCACCAGCCCCGAGCCATAGAGGAGATTCAGGAAATCCTCGGACGGCCGCGCCGGATTGCCGTACACATCGACCACCGCGCGGGTCACGACCAGCACGTATTTCGTCCTGGGTTTCAACGGAACGATGGGATAGACCTCGATCGCGTTGTCGGGATCATAGGGCCGAGCCGTAATCGGATGCGGCGCTGCCCGCAGGTTGTCGTACTCGAGCAGGAGAAATCCCCGAGGAAATGCACCCGCATCCGGCGCCATCGGTCGATCGAAGCGAACACGAATCGGCGCAAACGTCGACCACCCTCGCAGCTTGAGTTGTGCGGCCTGCATCTCTGCATACTGGAAAGCCGCCTCGAGTTCGGGGGTACGCGGCACATCGATGAAAAGGTACTGTGGGGGGAGATCCGTCAATCCATTCTCATCCAGCAGCCGGTCGCTCGGATAGGGGTTCATCGGATTGTTCGGATCGAAAGAAAACTGCGCCACAGCTTCCACCGGCGTCGGGATCGAGGTCCAGGTAGGCGTCGCGGTCGCGGTGGCGGTGGCGACCATGGCGGATGGCGTTGCCGATGATGTCGCCGATGGAGGAACCGCCGTTGCCAGCGAGGTGGCGGTCACCGTGGCCGGCGGCATTGCCGTGGCGGTTTCGGTCGGCACGGCCCGTACGGCTGTCGATGGCCGTGTCGGTTGCGGAGTCCATGTCTCGGTGTTCCGCATCGTCGCTGTGGCAGTCCATGGCACAGTCGCCGTGGACGTCGGTGTGGACCAGGTATTGCTGATACGGTTGTCGCCGCACCCCGCCAACGCCAGCGCGATGCACCCAAGCACCGCAGATTTCCAACCAAGATCCGCCAAAGTTCACCCCCATATTCGAATTGTGGTTGCCTAAGCGGGGGTGTCTGACAAGTCAAGCGATCATGGTGCGAAACGCCTCTCAGAGCGACTGAACCAACGTTGCAAGGCGGTCAAGTAACGGCAGCACGACGTCGGACGGTGCCGCTGGCAATCCGAACAGAGCCCGCTCGACTCCGAGAGCGCGGTAGCCTTCGACCACCTTCGCATCCGGCGGTGCGCCAAATACGGAGACCGAAATACTGCGAGGATCACGTCCCGCTTTTTCCGCCTTCCGCCATAACATCTGTATGTCCGCTTCGAGCTGGGGCGCCCGGACACTGATCGGCATCCAGCCGTTGCAGTAATCCACGACACGTTGCAACACCTGTGGCGAATGCCCGCCCAGAAGAATGGGAGGATGTGGTTTCTGAAGCGGTTTCGGCCAGGACCAGATCGGATCGAAGTTCACGAACTCACCGTGATATTCAGCCTCATCCTCGCTCCAGATCCGCTTCAAGGCAGCAACCTGTTCGCGCATCTTTTTCCAACGTGTCTTGAAGACTGTGCCGTGATGCTCCATCTCTTCGGCGTTCCAGCCACCGCCAATACCGAAGATGACGCGGCCGTTCGAAAGGGCATCCAGACTCGCCACTTCTTTGGCAAGCGTGATGGTATCGCGTTCGATGATCAGACAAATGCCCGTCCCGATTCTGATTTTTTGAGTCACCGCAGCAGCAACCGCCAAACCCACGAACAGGTCGTAAGTATGCAAGTACTCCTTCGGCAAATCTGCCCCTCCCGGCCACGGCGTGTGGCGGCTTGCCGGGATGTGCGTGTGTTCGGGAAAGAACAACGACTCAAAATTCCGTGCTTCTGCCTCACGGGCCAGTTCGTCCGGCCGAATCGCATAGTCCGCAGGAAACATCGATACGCCAAAGTGCATGAGACCTCCGTTTCCCGCTCTCCTTGCCAGACCGTCCCGTTCTACGCCAGAGTTGCACGACCGAATCCGGACCGCTGTCGCACCGCATCACCGCATGCTAAGGGCGTCGGAATCATCCGAGCATCGGAATCATTCAAACGCACCCGATGTTCTTGCGGAAGGAACGACTGACATGTGGAAATCGAGCGCACTCCTGCTCACCAGCTTCGCGCTGCTTGCCCAGACGGCCCTGGCGGTCACCGTTGTCGTCGAATCGACAAACGCCACACCGGGCGACACCCCCTACATCTGCGTCAATCTCCCCGACAATGATGGACAGGTTTCAGGCATCCAGATGGATCTGAGTTGGGATCCCTCATGCCTCAATATCGTCACCCAATCCGCGACCGAAGGCGCCTGTGCCGTAAACCCGGCCACGAATCGAACGACATTCCGCACACGGGTAAACGCCGGCAACTCGATGAAGGTACTCATGTTCAACATGAGCGACACCACGCCCATCCCGGCCAGCGAACAACAGCTCTTCTGTTGCCAGTTCCAGGTCAGCCCAGCAGCGGCCGGCCGTACCTGTGGTATCAATCTGAGTAATGTCATTGCCTCCAGTGCGACAGGAACTCGACTCCCGGTGTCGCCTCGTCCCGGCACCATCACAGTCGGTGGCGCGCGCGGTGACAGCCAGATGCACGGTGGCGGTGGTCTTCCAGGCGCCCTCGTGATTCCACCGATAGTGACCGGTGGTGAGGCACCCGCACCGGCTGCTGGTAGTGCAGGTACAGGCGCCGCCGGCAGTGGAGCCGCAGCGCCCGCTGCGGGCAGGGCCGTGGTTCCAGCGGCACCGGCAGCACCCGCGGTTCCCGCTGCCCCGGAGGTGCCGGAAATCCCGGCCGCCGAGCCGGTTCCCGACGGTGCAGCACCCGCTGCGACCGTAGGCGCGGAGCACGTTGCCGGCACACCCGCAACGGATACGACGCCACGACGGACCCCTGCAGCAGGGAGCCCGACAGTAAAATCTACGGTAAAGGAAACGGCAAAGCCGATCGGAACTCCGACGCCGGAAGCTCACAAAACCGATCACAAAGACACGCCGACACCGAAGAAGAAAAAGAAGTAGAGCGAACGTAGGTCCAGACATTGCCCGGTGGACCGGCCGGATCGCACCAACCCGCTGGCCGGTTCACCGGCCGGCGTTCACCGGCCTTCAGATGCCGTCAAGTCTCCGAATAGCGAAATAAGCGGAGACCAATGACGAATGAGGCGGCGCCATAGGCAAGCAACACCAGCAGCTTGGGCGCCACCTCGAGCAATGTCTTGTCGCGCAACATCACGTCGTGGATCGCAAACATCGACCACGTCGTCAGAGCGCCATGCGCAATCGTCTGCATCCACACCGGTTGTTCGTAGAAAGGCCACCAGCAGCCTCCCAATGCCGCCAGGATGAACAGCGAAGAGAGACCAACTGGAATGATCTGCTCGCGGGTCCGCGCCAGACCGGCAATGATCATGCTGAAGCAGGCCATCGAGGAAACGATACACACCGCCACGATCAGCATCGTGATCGGAGAGTGACCGAGTGTCAGTCCGTAAACGAAGTGACCGAAGAGCAGGAGCACGACCATTTGCAGCGTCCCGACGATGAGGCGCGCCAGGAGTTTCCCACCGAGGATCAGTGACTGCGGCACGGGCGCCATGGCAAGACGGCGCGTCGTCCCCCAGATCTCCTCATCGCGCAGGCCGAAAGATACGCTGAAGATCAGGTTCAGCAGTACGAACATCACGGCAAACCCTGGAATGTGCTGTTCGAGCGACGAAAATTTCATTCGCTTGGCCGTCAGGCTGCGCTCTTCCATCTTGAGCAGTTCCTCGCCGAAGGGATCCCCCAGCGACGAAGCCTCCCGTTCGGCCAGGAGAAAGATCACCTTGATCGCCTGCAACTCGGTCCACTGGGCGGGATCGGTCAACAGCTCGATAGTGGAGGGCTGGTCGGTCAGGTAGCGCATGCTCATGCCGCCCGGCATCACCAGCATGGCCGGCGCGCTGTTTTCGACCGCCACCATACGTTCTGCCGTGGCCCGATCGACCTCCCGGACATCCAGATGTTTCCGGAAAACCTTGATCAGCACGTTGGCAACCGGGCCTTGATCCTCATTGACGATCGGAAAGAGAATGCTCTGCGTGCCGATCCCGGATTGCGTCTCCGACACCACCACGATGACGATAATCGGCACGATCAGCATCGACACGAGGGCAGACCGATCCCGCGCGATCAGGCGCAGATCTTTCAGCATCACACGCAGCAACCTCACAGGTCGTCTTCTCCACCCTTCTGGTTTTGACCGGGACCGTATTTCTTGCGCATCCGCTTGAGAATCTCCTCCGGCTCGGCGTTGGTCAACAATCGGTCCAACTGCCGCCGGAAGTTCGCCGTCAGGCTCATATCCTCGATCTTGATGTCGATGGCCCGCCAGACACCGCCCGCGTTACGCAGCATGTAGCTGACGGTAAACTCATCCCGCGGCGTCATGATCGTCGTATCGACGCGCGCCGAATCACCGTTGACCTCTTCGCCCGTGTAGCCGAAGTCGGGCTTCTCGAAGAGCAGGAGTTTCTGAACGTAGGTACGCTGGAACAATTCACGAAAGAGGGAGAGAAATTCCTTTTGCTGCGCTGGCGAGAACTTCGGCCAGTGTTTGTCGAGGGCCTGTCTCCCGATCGTCTCCGTGTCGAGGAAATCCCCCAGCAGATTGGATAACTGTGCCAGTTTTTCGTTGTGCGGCTCCTCGGTATCGACGATCTTGCGGGCACGTTCCAGAACCGAACGTGTCAGATCCATCGGCGCAGCGGCAAAGACCGGGGTCGTCCCCGCAACAGCAGTCAACGCGATGAAAAGGAGAGGGATGCAGAGTCGGTTCGCCATCTCAGTCGCGCAATTCCTTGCCTGTCAGTTGTAAGAACAGGTTTTCCAGGCTCAGCGGTGCAATCTCCATGGCAACGCTGTCGCCATAGCGGCGGAGCGCCTCCCCCAAAGGTCCCAGGACACGTACGGCACGATTGACAAACACCCGCGTCACCACCTCCTGCTGTTCGATCCGGCAAACACCTGCCGTGTTACGCAGATTTTCCAGATCCGCATCGCGTGGCAGTCCGCGCAATTCAATCACCTCCGAGCATCCGGCTTCGGTGAGCAATTCGGCGAGTGCCCCCATGGCGATGATCCTGCCTTCATCCATGATGGCGAGACGATCGCACAGGCGCTCGGCTTCCTCCATATAATGGGTCGTGTAGAGAATCGCCGCACCGGTGCTCTTGAGCCGATGAACGATGTCGAAGATATTCTCGCGCGAGTGTGGGTCCACCCCCACGGTCGGCTCATCGAGAAGGATGAGTTTGGGATCATGGATGAGACTCACGGCCAGATTCAGCCGCCGCTTCATACCGCCCGAATATTCCGCCACTTGATCCCGGCTGCGCGATTCCAGACCCACAAGCTTCAGGAGCTGGCTGATCCGGTGCATCATGGCCGCTGGCTCGACCTTGTACATGCGACCGAAAAATTTGAGGTTCTCGATGGCACTCAAATGCGGATAGAGGGAAATCTCCTGTGGCACGACGCCAATGATCTTCCTTACCGCCCGGACATCGTTGCGCACACTGTGTCCGAAGACGAAGGCATCTCCTTCGGTTGGTTTGAGATGGGTCGAGATGACCGAAATCGTCGTCGTCTTTCCCGCTCCGTTCGGCCCGAGCAGCCCGAACACTTCGCCCGATCGGACTTCGAAACTGAGGTCCGACACCGCTTCGGTTACACCGTACCTCTTACGCAACCCGCGCAATTCGAGGGCCGGCACGCCCTTGACCGCGGAATGATTGGCCGCGGGGACGGGCACCGTGTCAGTTGGCCTGTGACTGTAGCTCATTGCCGAGGTCGTGGGATACGAAAGGTCTGCTTTTGCGCGCCCGAGTGAATCGCTTTCAAGCAGATTTGATTCTTCGGGGGAAGCCCTTGCAGCCGAGGTGAGGCTGGTATCTATCGTCATGCACGGAGGGCGGGAATGCGAGTGCGCACGATTCTGTGGGGCAGCGTGGTACTTCTGGCGGCGGCGGCCGTCCGGGCGGAGCCAACAGCCAAATATGATCTTGCTGCCTGTATCAAGGCGGCCTTGCAGAGCGACCCCGACCTGAAGGCGGCGGCCGCCGAGGTGGCACGCGCCCGGGCACAGCTCGACGAGGCCAGAGCGGGCAAATGGGGACAAGCCGAATATACCCAGATCCTCGGCTTCGTTCCCGGCGCCAAGGGCGATATCCTCGATCCTCCCCAGGAAAACCGCAACAGCCTTCTGAAGGGACTCGGACCGTTCACCCGTTTGAACCTCTCCGTCAACGTTCCGCTATGGACCTTCGGGAAGCTCGATGCTGCGCTGGAAGCAGCGCAAAATGGGCTCGATGCGCAGCAAGCCGGTGGCGCCGCCCGGCGGGCAGACATCATCATGAACGTCAAACGCGTCTATTACGGCGTCCTGCTCACCGAGCAACTCTCCCTCGTCCTGGGCGACATGCTGGACACAATGGAAAAAGCCGTCCGCAAGACCGAGGAGCGCCTCGAGACAGGCACGTCCTCGGTCACCGAAATCGATCTCCTCAAACTGAAGACGGGACGCGCCAAGTTTGCCCGGGGGGTGGCCGAGGTCAAAGCTTCAGCCGCTTTGAGCCGCAGCGCGCTGGCGCGAACGATTGGCCTCCCGGTCAACGCACATGTCGAACTGGAAGAGCAGCGCTTGAAACCGGTCGAAGCCTCACTGGCGCCCCTGGAGCAATATCTGGCGGACGGTCCGCCCCGGCGGCCCGAGACCGATCAGATTCGCACCGGCATCGCGGCACAGGCGGCACGCGTCGAACTGCAGGAAGCCGAACTCTATCCGTCGGTCTTTCTCAGCACGGGTTTCCAATATGGCTGGGCACCCGGCCGAACGCGGCAGAAAAATCCTTTTGCCGCCGAAGATTTCAACTACACCCATCCCGTCGCCGCACTCGGCCTGCATTGGGATCTCAATATCCTGGGCAACGTTGCCAAGATCGACCAGGCCCGCGCCGACCTCGACAAATTGATGGCACAACAACGTAGCGCGGAATCGGGATTTCAACTGGAGATTCACAAGGCCTACGGTGAGGTGGTGGAGGCACAGGAGACGATGAAGTCTGCCGACGAAGGACGGCGTGCCGGGCGCAGCCTTCTGGTTCTGACGGTCGCCAATTTCGATCTCGGCATCGGTGACGCCGAGGAACTCTTCAAGGGCCTGGGTGCTTACACGGAGGCGAGCAGCGATTATCTTCGTGCCGTTCACGATTTCAACGTGGCGATCGGCGCCCTCAGCCGTGCCGTGGGCAGCGAACTGGCTGGGATCGAGTACTGAGGACATCGCCTCGCCGATCAGCCGAGGTCCGCCCAGCAACAGGAGAACACTGGTGGAGGCGCCGGGAACACTCGGCTATAGCGGCGCCACCGTGATCAATGACGCTTCCGTATTGCGACCCGCCCTGCGCGGCCGGCCACCTCGATCCGCCATGGCGTTTCTTTTTTGCGCCGTTCTGGGGGGCTGTGCCCTCTTCCCGGCAGATCAGGAAACCACCATCCATTCGGTGCGCCGTGAAACCATCGAACGGCACGGCGATCTCGAAACCGAACCGGCGATGCCGGCGGATGCCCCCACACCCGCGCCATCGCTGGACGAGGAGAGCCTTCCCGATGCCGTGGCGGCTACTGCCACACCGGAGACAGATTCACCGCACGCACTCGACTCACTCCCACCCGACTCACCAGCCGATCGAGCCGCATTGCCGCCGGGCGCCGCGCCAGTTGACTCCGTCCTTTCCCTGATCGTGCCCGCAACACCGCCCCAGGCAGCAGCAGCACTTCGACTCGTCGAACAGGGCCGCCTCCTTCTCGCCGGGAATCAACTCGCCCGCGCGCTGGAAGATTTCGAAAAAGCCATTGCCCTCGATCCAACCAGCCCCTACGGATACTATTTCCTTGCTCGAACCCACTACACAAACCGGCGCTTCGACCAGGCAGATGGCTTCATCACACGTGCGGCCACGCTCGGAGACCGGGCCAGCACCGTGTGGCAGGTCCATATCGCCGTCCTCCAGGGTCAGATCCTCGAGGCAGTTGGCCGCTACCCGGAAGCCCGTCAGGCCTATCAGCGGGCCTTGCAAGCAGACCCGGGAAGCACCACGGCCCAGGCAGGCTACCGCCGGTTGAATCCATAACGGTCCGATGAGAATTCTGGCGATTGAAAGCTCGTGTGACGACACCGCCGCCGCCGTGCTCGATGGCCGGCGCGTGCTGTCCAACGTCGTGGCATCGCAGGATGACGTCCATCGCCCCTACGGGGGTGTCGTGCCAGAACTCGCCTCGCGCTCCCACATGCGCCGCATTCTGCCCATCATCGAAAGCGCCCTCGAACGCGCGGATACGACGCTGGAGCAGATCGAGGGCGTCGCAGCCACCTGTGGCCCTGGCCTCGTGGGCTCTCTCCTGGTCGGGCTCTGCGCCGCCAAGACGATCGCCTTTGCCCGCAGGCTGCCATTCGTCGGCATCAATCATCTCGAAGGACACCTGGTCTCCGTGCAACTCGACGAACCGATCGAGTTCCCGTACGTCGCGCTGCTCGTCTCGGGTGGCCACACGAGCCTCTACCGCGCCGATGCGTTCGGGGAATACACACTCCTCGGCGTCACCCGTGACGATGCCGCCGGAGAAGCCTTCGACAAGGTGGCAAAAGTGATGGGGCTCGGTTTTCCGGGTGGGCGCGTCATCGATGAACTGGCACGGCGCGGCAACAACCGGGCCATCGCCTTCCCGCGGGCACGCCTCAAACCCAGAAAAGATGCCACACCGTTCGACTTCAGTTTCAGCGGTATCAAGACAGCGGTCTGGCAGTTCGTCCGAGACAATCCGCTCACGACAGACGAGGACGCGGCGGACCTGGCGGCAAGTTTCCAGGAGGCCGTCGTCGACATGTTGCTCGACACCAGCTTTGCCGCGGTGCGTAGCGCCGGAGCCCACCAGTTCGTAATTGCTGGGGGCGTTTCCGCCAACTCGCGGCTGCGGGAACGCGCCGTCGCCCTGGGAAACGAACACAACGTGCGTGTGGCGATACCGCCGATGCGTTACTGCACAGACAACGCCGCCATGATCGGCCTTGCTGCCAGCTATCGCATGGAAAAGAAGCGATTCGATCCATTGACCCTCAACGCGAAGGCCGATCTGGAACTATGAGCCACGTGCGCCGGCAACGCTCACGAAACGCCCCTGGACCGGTACGCCGCGTCCTCGATGATCTCGGTCGCGGTGCGCGTAAACGGCTCGGGCAACATTTTCTCGCCAATCCAGAAACGGCGAGCCGCATCGTCGCGCTGGCTGCCGTGTCGCGCGAAGACCGTGTCGTCGAGATCGGTCCCGGACTGGGCGCCCTCACCGAGCCACTGCTGATCATCGGCTGCGAACTGTGGCTGATCGAGCTGGATTTCGATCTTGCGGCACGCCTGCGCGAACGCTGGGGAGATCTCGGGCGGGTCCATGTGGTTGCAGCCGACGTTCTTGAAACCAATGTGCCAGAACTGATCGGTCCCGGTGCGCCAGCCGTGGTGTGGCCAACCTCCCCTACAATATCGGCGCCGCCATTCTGGCGCATCTCCTCGCCACACCGGACTCCTTTGCCCGTCTCGTGGTGATGCTGCAACGTGAAGTCGCCGAACGGCTGCGCGCCACACCGGGAAGCCACGATTACTCTGCCCTCTCGGTTCTCACACAGGCCGTGGCACGGGTGGAGCGTGGCCTACGAATTGGCCCGGGCGCCTTCGTGCCGGCTCCGAAGGTCGAGTCGGAGGTTGTGATCATCACCCCGCACGGCGAGCCGCCCCTGGCCGCAGAGGAATTGCCATCATTCCGGCGCCTGGTTCGCACCGTCTTTTCACAGCGCCGGAAACAACTCCTCAACAGCATGCGCGGCCTCGACTGCGACCCCCGATCCATCCTGAACGCAGCAGGCATCGATCCGATGCGGCGGCCCGAAACCCTCTCTCTGGAAGAATTTGCGCAGTTGAATCGAGCCCTTCTTGCGGGACGGTAGAATGCCTGAACTCCCCGAAGTCGAAACCGTCCGCCGTTCCCTGCTGCCACTCGTCGGAGGGCGCATCACCGGCGTGGACGTGCGGGAACCCAACCTGCGCCTGCGTCTGCCGGACGATTTCGCCAGGCGCATCCATCACCTGCGCATCGAAGCACTTCAACGGCGAGGGAAGTACCTCTTGTTCGGGTTGAGCAACGGCGAGACTCTGCTCGCACACCTGGGCATGACCGGCACACTGCTCCTCCGCCCCACCGAGGCCCCACCGTCCCGGCACGACCATGTGAGATTCCGGATCGACACGGGCGGCACCCTCGTGTTCAACGACCCGAGACGCTTCGGAAGCCTGCGCCTCGGACCCCTCGATTCGTTCGGCGAAATCCAGCACATCGGTCCCGAGCCGCTCGACGAAGCTTTCACTCCGGCAACACTCCATGCCGTCACCCGTGGCCGCAAAAAGCCCATCAAGACCCTGCTCATGGATCAGTCC
>CAZEWD010000036.1:6713-15901 GCA_964515725.1 uncultured Binatia bacterium (SeqCode) | reverse complement strand
GATCCACGTTCGGGATGAGGGCACGGAGTCCGATAAACGGATCTTCATTTGCCGCGTTCCACAGGTAGTGCAACCGCAGCGATGCAGTCCAGTGCGGGAGCAGGAATACCGTCCCGGCCCAGTAGGGGTTGAAGGAGTAGAAATTCGATCCCGGATTGAGGATCCGGTTGTGACTGTACGTGCCGGCCGGCACCAGATTCTGGAGTTCGATACGATGGACGAGAATCGGGCCGTTTGAACCCATGATCGGATCCCACTGGAGATAGGGACCGACGAGGATGTCACCGATGCCGCCACTACTATTGTTGGCAAGCACTGGCGCCGCGCCGGGAGTCACATCGAGTCCAACCACCGGCACGATGACATCGAGTCCCCACTTGCCCCCCAGGAGCACCGGCTGATCCGACTGGTAGATGAGTTGATTGAGACTGATCCATGCGTTGAGTGTGCCGAGCAGTGGGGTTTTCTTGCCATGTTGGTCGCGGAACGTGCCGGCGCTCCAGTACTGGCCGTATTCCTGGAAGTAGAGTCCAGGTCCAGCGGGCGGCGCGCCGTCCAGGAAAGAGGTGAAGCCCAGATTGAGCGCCGGCAACGTTTGCTGGGCAGCCACCAGTCCGGGTAACACCAGGGTCAACACCATACCGATCGTCGAACAAAAGCCTCTCGTTTTCACTTCCCGCCTCCCTTGTTAGGAATTCACCAATCCATCAACACGCTTGCGTGTCGTGGCCACCTACGCCGCCAGACCCCATCCTCCCGGCGGTGTTTGGCGCGCCTTATCAAAAAATTGCCCATTCTGGAAAGCCGCGCGCGCAGCGTGGCTCACTTTGTCGCCGGGATGAAACGGGAGGAGTGGATCACGGACCTATGTTCCGTCTTCGCTCCAGCCCGCTTTATTTTCGGTGGCACGAGTCGCAATCGAAAACAAAGCGACGGCGGGTTGGCGTGGCGAGCGAGCACTCGGGAGTCGATCTTTCACCCGTATACGTTCTAGAATCGCACGCATGCTTGCGGGCAGGGCGTTGTGGCGAATTCTTGTCGTCGGCATCCTTTTGGGCAGCGTGGGTTGCGCCGCCCATCGGGTTGTACGAATGGAGACGACTGCCTATTGCGGCTGTGGCGAATGCTGCGGTTGGGAGCGCGGGAGTTGGAAGTATCTCAAACTCGATCTCTGGAACCGTTATGTGAGTGCCGGCCCCAACGCGGGTGCCCCTTACTCAGGTAAAACCGCCAGCGGGACCTATCCGCGCGAACCACAGCCCGGCCTGGTTTCCGCCGACACTCTCCTCCATCCGTGGATGATGCCGTTTCGCCTGCTCTTCCCGTGGCTGTGGTTGCCTCACGATGGGACGATTGCGGCGGATACGGCATATTATCCGTTTGGCACACGGATGTGGGTCCCTGGCTACGGTTACGGTGTCGTCGAAGATCGGGGTGGCGCCATCAAAGGTGCTCGGCGCCTCGATCTGTTCATCGATTCGCACCGCAGAGCGCGACGCTGGGGGCGCAAGCAGTCCGAGGTCGTCATCTATGAATGAGCAGGACGGCGGCGGGCCCGCGCGGGATCTTCGGCGTGTGCTGCTTCGATCCAACGGGAGTTTCCGGCTTCACTCTCGGAAGTTCACGAACTGGAGCGGCAGGTCGAAGTCTTTCTGCTTGAGGAGTGCAATCGCGTCCTGCAGATCGTCTCTCTTTTTCCCGGTCACACGAACCTGATCCCCCTGGATCTGGGCCTGGACCTTGAGCTTGCTGTCTTTGATTGCCTTGACGATCTGCTTGGCTTTTTCCGTCTCGATTCCCTGCTGGATGGTGATGACCTGACGTGACAGGCCGCCGCCGGCTGGTTCGATCTTGCCATACACCAGGGCCTTCAGACTGATACCGCGTCGCACCAGCTTGGACTGCAGGATGTCGACCACGGCACCGACCTTGAAGTCGTCATCGGACGTGATGGTGATCTTTTCTTTCTCATCGGCGATCTCGGTTTTCGAACCCTTGAAATCGTAGCGTTGTGCCACTTCCTTGCGTGTCTGGTTCAGTGCGTTGTCCACTTCCTGGAAATCGACCTGCGAAACGATATCGAAAGACGGCATTGCAGACCTCTTATGATGTTGGGGCGTTCATCACGTCCACGCCGGGCGGGACCGTAAACTGAAACACGTCGTCCGGAATTTCCTGGTTGCGCTGCATGTGCTCGAACTGCAGGCGGCTCGTATTGCCGAGGGGATCGGTGATTTCGGCACCGGTGATGTCGTAGCTGTTGCGATCGATCGAGAGAAGGAGTTTGCCCACATCGCTACCGGCACGCCTGGGGAGGAGGAGGAGCTTGAGTGTATTTTCGTCGACCCCTTCGATGGATGCCGTGAAGTCATCGGCAATGCGTCCCACGCCTGTCAGGAAAGAAAGCGGTAGTGTGGATTGGAAAGCGTCGGAAAACGCCATTTTCACCGCTTGCTGATCCTCGGGACGATAGATCCACAGCTCATGCCCGTTGCTGACGATGATCTGTGGATCTCCCTGGGTCAAATCCCAGCGCATTTTACCGGGTTTCTTGAAGGCGACGGTACCACGTGCCGTGACGGTTTTGCCGAGGCTGATGATGGTGGCTTGCTGGACGACGTCGGCACGAAAGTCCTTCGTCGCATCGTAGCGCGCCTGCACCCTCTTTACGATTTCCCTGACATTCGCTGCGTAGGCGGCGGCTACCGCACCGCAGAGCAGTGATGCGGCCAGAAACGCTCTGACGAGGCGATGGCCGGAAAATATGGGCCAGAGAAACCGTGCGGAGACCTGCGGCGGGAGCCTCTGGTCTGGTGGTCCGGTGTGGAACTGGCTGTTCTTCATGATTCCGGGGGCGGAGGGGCGAGCACTTCGCGCGGGCGTCCGATCTCGCCACGGCCGATCACGCCGTCCCGTTCCATTCTTTCGATCATGCGCGCAGCTCGATTGTAGCCGACACGCAGGCGGCGTTGCACGTAGGAGATCGATGCGATGCGGCTTTCGGTGACGATGCGGACGGCGGTGTCGTACATATCGTCGTCCAGTTCATCGTCGACACCACCACCTGCGCCCTCTCCGCCTTCTTCATCGCCGCCCTCCAGCAGTTCCATGGAGTACTGTGGCCGGCCCTGTTTCTTGATGAACTGAGTGATGCGTTTGATCTCGGCTTCGCTGACGAACGCTCCATGCAGGCGCTGCACGCGAGCCGTTCCGGGAGGCAAAAAGAGCATGTCCCCGCCGCCGAGCAGTCGTTCGGCGCCGATACAGTCGAGAATGGTGCGCGAATCGACACGCGAGGTGACCTGGAACGACAGGCGCGCTGGAAAGTTGGCTTTGATGAGCCCGGTGATGACATCGACCGATGGCCGTTGTGTCGCCAGGATGAGATGGATCCCGCAGGCCCGGGCCTTCTGTGCCAGCCGGGTAATCGGCTCTTCGATGTGACGGCCCGAGGTCATCATCAGATCCGCCAATTCGTCGATGATCACGACGATCTTCGGCATGTGCTGATGTTGCAGTTGCGGCATGACATGGAAATCACAGTTTTCATCTTCGACCACATCGGTAAGCTCGATGATATCGGATCCCGACTCCTGCTCGATGAGCCGGTTGTAGCTGTCGATGTTGCGTACACCCTTTTCTTTGAGCAGTACGTACCGGCGATCCATCTCCTCACAGAGATTTTTCAGGACGATGACGGCTTTTTTCGGATCGGTGACGACAGGGACGAGTTGGTGCGGCAGTTCCTCGTAGAGCGACAATTCGAGCATCTTGAGATCGATCATGACGAAGCGTACATCGCGGGGTGACGCTTTCATGAGAATGCTCATGATCATCGCGTTGAGAGAGACCGATTTGCCGGTACCGGTGGCGCCGGCAATCAGAAGATGTGGCATGCGTGCCAGATCGCCCGTAACGGGTATTCCTGAGCTGTCCTTGCCCAGTGCCAGGCTCAACACGGAGGGCGATTCCTGGAACGATTCGCTTTCGATGATTTCGCTGAGATAGACATTCTCTCGTTTGGTGTTGGCCACCTCGATTCCGACGACGCAGTGCCATGGCCAGATCGTCCTGCAGCGTGACGATCTTGTTGACCTTGATGCCCGGCGCTGGCTCGATCTCGAACGTCGTGATGACTGGCCCCGGCCGTACGGCGACGACTTTCCCTTCGATACCGAAATTGGCCAGCTTATTCTCGAGAATCTCGGAACTCTTTCGCAGATGTTCTTCGTTGACACGGGGGCCGCTGTGCTGCGGCTCGTCGAGGTCCGCCAACGATGGCAACGTGTATTCTCCGTCGGAGAGCAACGGGAGCTGTTCCTGGAGTGCCTCCCGTTTGCGGCGTGGGGAGGACACGACTTCATCGAGCACGATGAGCGGCGGTTCGGACCGCTCGGGGGTGCGTCTCAGGTTCGTGATGATCGGGGGTAGCGGCTGTTTCGATGGTTCCTGTCTTTTCATGAGGCGGCGCTGCCTCCAGCCCGTCCAGCGGCTGCGCAGCCCCGCCGCGCTCCGCTCCGCAACGTTGCGCATCGAGGTGCCGGTGGTGAACATGATGGCGAGCGCCAGCATGGCACCCGCCATCACACTGCCGCCCGCCTGACCACACCATTCACACAGGACGCTTGCGCCAAAACCACCAAGCCACCCGCCAATCCCATGTGCCGCCTGCGGGTCGAAGAGACCAAGGAAGAGGGAGAGGCTGAGCATCAGCAGGATCGCAGCACCGGTGCGCGCCAGCGAGAGGTCTGCAATTCCGACGCGGATCAAGCGGACTCCGATGATCGCCAACAGCAGCGGAATGACGTACACGGCGAATCCGAACGGATGCGCCAGCACCAAGGCGAGAGTCGCGCCGATCACACCTCCGAGCTCCATGCTCAGCCCGAGGTGGAACGACAGAAAGCTCACCGTGGCGAAGGCGGCGAGCGCCAGCGTCAGAACGCCTGCGACTTCGTTCAAGTGCTGTGACGCATCCCGATCGGCGATTTCCTTGGCGGCTGCATTTCGGGCCATCTCCTCACATCTCCATCACCACGGGAACGATTACCGGCCGCCGCTCCAACGTCTTGGCGAAGAACCGTTTCAAGGCCTTTCTCACTTCCTCCTTGACCTCCTGCGAATCGCTGCGTGATTCTGCGGTGATCTGCTCGAGTGTCTGCAGGACGACGCCTCGTGCCTGTTCGAGATATTCTTCCGAGCCATCCACGGGAATGAAACCTCGTGAGACGAGGTCCGGACCTGCGATGAGCGCGCCATTCCGCTGATCGATCGCCAGAATGGCCAGGACAAGGCCGTCCGACGATAGATGGCGTCGATCCCGCAGGACCACTTCCACGACGTCTCCGATTCCCTTGCCGTCCACGAAAACTCGCCCCGACTTGATTGGATCGACCTGTCGCGCCCCGCTGCTGTCGATTTCGAGGACCGATCCGTTCTCGATGAGAAACGTGTCTTCCGAAGACATTCCGACCTCGTGCGCCAGTGCGCGATGGCTCACCAGATGCCGGTACTCACCGTGGATCGGCACGAAGTACCGCGGACGTACGAGACGCAACATGAGTTTCAACTCTTCCTGGCTGCCGTGCCCGGACACGTGCACATCGGCATTGTGGTTGTGAAACGTCCTGGCCCCGCGCCGGACGATATGATTGATCATGTTGCTGATCGATTTTTCGTTGCCGGGAATGATCCGTGACGAGAGGATGACAGCGTCTTCGTCCGTCATCGATACCTGGGAGTGCCCCCCTTCTGCAATTCGGATGAGTGCGGACATCGGTTCGCCCTGACTGCCCGTCGTCAGCAGTGTGACCTTTTTCGGATCGAGCTGTTTCAACTCGGTCAACTCGGCAAAGATCGATGGTGGGTAGCGCAGGTAGCCGAGCTGGGTGGCGATTCGGATGCTGTTGTTGAGGCTTCGGCCCACAATGACGATGCGGCGGTCGTATCGTTGCGATAGCTCGATTACCTGCGACAGACGGTGGACGTGTGAAGAAAAGGTCGAGAAGAAGACCTTGCCGGCCGTGTCCTTGAAAATGCGGTCCAGGTCGCCGCGCACGGATCGTTCCGATGGGGTATAACCCGGGCGTTCAGCGTTGGTGGAATCAGAGAGGAGGAGCAGGACGCCGCGTGCCGCGTGTTCGGCGATACGCGGCAGATCGGAGGGGATTCCGTCCACCGGCGTTTGATCGATCTTGAAGTCGCCGCTGTGGATGACGACGCCGAGCGGTGTGGTGATCGCCAGCGCAAAGGCATCCACGATCGAGTGCGTCATATGGATGGCCTCGATCGTGAAAGGTCCGATATCGAAGGGCTTTGCCGGGCGGATCACTTCGAGAGGTGTGTCGCTCAGGCCATGTTCCCTGAACTTCTCTGTCAGCAGGGCCGCAGCCATAGGGGGCGCGTAGACGGGCCGGTGCAGGTCCCGCAGTACGTATGGCAGTGCGCCCAGATGATCTTCGTGGCCATGGGTGATGACGAAGCCGAGAAACTTTTCGCCCAGTTGTTGCAGGTAGTCCAGGTCCGGGATGACGAGGTCGATCCCGAGCATGTAGAGTTCGGGGAACATGACCCCGCAGTCGATGGCGATGGCGTAACCGTCATACTCGAGCACGAGACAGTTGAGACCGATCTCGCCGAGTCCACCCATCGGGATGACACGTAGCGTGCCAGCGCCGTTACCGTTCGTGTGCGCCACCACGAATCCTCCTGTCATCGACGCTTGCCGGGCCTGCACATTCCATCGATTGCCCTCTTCCTCCCCGCAACGGCAGGGTGCGATCATAGCCCCCCCGGGGCGGATGGGCAAACGTGTACTCGCTGGAGTTCATAGCGTTTGAACCAGGCCTTTGGGATTGAAGTGGGGGACACGGTACCGGTTGACGTCCCATCGTACCGTTGATGGCGCAAAAACAGCCGCTCCTGCGGTGTCGATTGACTTCGTCCCATGGCTGGCCGTAAAGTCCCGCGATCGAATGAACCTCGCGCAGAGCCGTGCCGGGTTGCCGGACCGCCTGTGGCCACGAGGCGATTCGGAGGTCCCTTGATGATGATGCGTGAGATGATCCGGACGTGTGCCCTCGGTGCCGTCCTCTTTGCAATTCTGGTCCTGGCTGGCTGCGGAGATGGCTCTTCTGCGAAAACGGGTCAGGGCGCGGTGCTACCGAGTGCCACCGCCACCAGGGTCCAACCGGATACGCCCACGGCAAGGATCCCGACTGTGACGCACACATCCGTCACACTCCCGACCAACACGCTGTTGCCGGTGACGCCGACGCTTACGATTGCTCCAGCCACGGCGACAGCCACCGCTACGGCGATCCCTGCCACCGCCACGGCAACATCCACGTCCACTTCCTCGGTCTCCCTGCCGGTGGCCACTCCAACTCCGGTTTTGCCAACGGCAAGTTACACCACCGAGCCGACATCGACAGCGACCGCTACACGAGCGGGTTTTTCCGTGCAGAGCAGTGTGGAGCAATTGCTCGTGCAGGGCGTTATGCCAGGTGTGGAACTCGCTGTCCGCAATGCGGCGGGCGAAACCCAGCAGTCTGCCCGAGTCGACGATCAGGGCACGCTCATCTTTCGTGATCTGCCAGCGGGCTCGGACTACGTCGTGTATGCTGCCGACGAGAGTCTGGGCATTGAATCTGCGCCGGTGGCCGTTTGGGGAATGGACGAGGTGCCGCCGAATGATTTCTATACTGCGCAGCGTCTCGAACCGGGATTCCAGTACATCACGGCGCGCGACGGCACGAAGCTGGCTGTCAATGTCATCCTGCCGGGCCCGCCGGAGGATGGACCCTATCCCACATTGGTGGAGTACTCCGGCTATGACCCTGCCAATCCCGATGCGCCTCAACCGAGCACCCTCATTGCAACCATCCTGGGGTATGCGGCAATTGGCGTGAACATGCGGGGCACCGGGTGTTCAGGGGGTTCCTTCAAATTCTTTGAGCCGGCCCAGAGCACCGACGGCTATGATGCGATCGAGATCATCGCGCAACAGCCCTGGGTGAAATTCAACAAGGTCGGCATGGTCGGCATTTCCTACCCGGGTATTTCCCAACTCTTCACAGCCCAGTTGCAGCCGCCGCACCTGGCGTCCATCGCGCCGCTATCGGTGATTTCCGACACGATGCACGGCATCCTCTATCCCGGTGGTATCCTGAACAATGGTTTTGCGACGGACTGGGCTGCCGAGCGCCAGCGTGAGGCGGAACCGTACGGGCAGCCATGGGCCGCCAAGCGGCGAGACCAGGGTGACCAGGTGTGCATCGAGAATCAACGTTTTCGTGGCCAGAATCCAAATCTGATCGACCTCATTCGCGAAAATAATTTCTATCAGCCCAGGATCGCCGACCCTCTGGCGCCGGCGAATTTCGTCGACCGGATCAACGTGCCGGTGTTTCTCGCCGGAGCCTGGCAGGACGAGCAGACGGGCGGGTATTTCCCGACGATGCTGGGGAATTTCCGCAGCACCGACAAAGCCTACTTCACGATGACCAATGGCGGCCACACCGATGCCATGGCGCCGGCCATCTTCACGCGCTGGACCGAGTTCCTGTCCTTCTATGTACGCCGTGAAATTCCAGTCCTCCCCTCGTTCGCCAAATTGGCCCTCACCGTCATTGCGCAGCAGGTCTTCGATGTGCCCCGCGTCGATGTCGAAGCGGACCGGTTTGTGAACGAACCCAGCTTCGAGAGTGCGCTCGCCCGCTTCGAGGCGGAACCGCGAGTACGTATCCTGTTCGAGAACGGCGCTGGCAGCAACCGGCCCGGTGCGCCGGTTGCCCGGTTCGAACATTCCTTCGATGAATGGCCGATTGCGAGCACGGAACCGGTGGTCTGGTATTTTCAGGAGGACGGACGGCTGGAAAGAGAACCCCCCACCACCGATGGGGCGGATTCGTATGTGTATGATCCGTCCCTGTCGCAGCGCACGAGTCTTGCGGGCGCCGACGAGGATATCTGGAAAGCGCTGCCGAAGTGGAACTGGCGTGAAATCGCTGACGGTGCAGCCGTAAGTTACGAGACAGACGCGCTCGCCGATACGCTGGTGATGGCGGGCAGTGCCAGCGTCGATCTCTGGCTCCGATCGACGGCATCGGATACCGACCTGGAGGTGACTCTCAGTGAGGTGCGGCCCGACGGCGTCCCCTCGGCGGCCGATCGGGCCCCCGACGCCG
>CAZEWD010000036.1:0-6703 GCA_964515725.1 uncultured Binatia bacterium (SeqCode) | reverse complement strand
GCGTCCGGATGGTCAGGAGGTTTACATCCAGAGCGGATATCTCCGTGCCATCCATCGCGCCGTCGATCCGCATCGATCGACCATCCTGCGCCCTGTACATTCGTTGCAAGCCGAGGATGCAGAGCCGCTTCCGCCCGATCAATTCAGCCTGGCACGCGTGGAATTGTTTCCCTTCGCTCACGTTTTCCGGCCGAATTCGCGCGTCCGGATCACCATCGGAACGCCCGGGGGAAACCGTCCACGTTGGAAATTCGATGTCCTGAAGCCTGAGGGGACGGTGATCAACACCATCGGACGTTCCGCGGCGTTTTCGTCACGTATCGTTCTCCCCGTCCTACCAGGCATCGAAGCGCCCGGCGGTCTCGCGCCGTGTCCTTCGTTACGTTTGCAATATTGCCGGCCCTATAAACCTCGGATCAATACGCCGGCCAACTGATGGTTTCCTGGGAGGAATGACGTCTGTCTGTACCAAAGCGCATCATGGGACAAACCGCTGCGTTTTTCTCCATGCCATCGTTTTTACTGATAGGTGGTATCACTCCGTCTCTTGTGTGGCTGGTCGAACTTGGCTAGATCGGGCTGCCAGTTACACCGGAATGGTCAGTTACATTCCGTTAGGCGTCATGCAGCAGCCTCCCAGGACATGGGCACCTCCGGTTAACGAGTAAGCAGAAAGGAGGGACGCACATGGCAACTGGGACTGTGAAGTGGTTCAACCCTGAAAAGGGGTTTGGCTTCATCCGACAGGAAAATGGCGAAGATATCTTCGTCCACTACTCGTCGATCAACGGACAAGGCTTCAAGAGCCTCGAAGAGGGCCAGCGTGTAACGTTTGACGTCACGCCGGGCCGCAAGGGGCCGCAGGCCAGCAATGTGAACAAGGCGTAAGCCTCGTTTACCTGGTTTCGCCGCCCGTTTGTCGTGTTGCAGATCCTCCGGTCTGCGCCGGTAGGCGGGCGGCGGTACCTCCCGCTCTTTTCTTTCCGCTCTTTCCGCCGGTATTTGTGACCGCTGGATCTTCATGAGATGTCCAAATTCGTTTTGATTTCCGATCCTCACATTACCGTTCCCAATCCAGAGACGGGCTGGATGGTGGAGCGCGTTCCGAATGAGCCGACGATGTACGGTGAAAGCGTTGAATTGCTGGAGGCGGCAATCGACGAGATCAACGCCTTGCCAGACATCGATTTTGTGCTCTGCGCGGGGGATCTGACCAAGGATTCCGAGCCGTACAATCATGACGGGGTGCGAGAACTGCTGAGCCGGTTCCACAAGCCGGTGTTCTGCGTCTCTGGTAATCATGACCAGCCGCGTCCTCCGGCGCTACGTCCGGTGGATCTGCTCGATCCACATGTCACCCCCGTACGTACCGACGAGATTCCCGGGCTGTACGGTGATTTCGGTTTCAAGAACACACGCCTGACCGCGTATAGCTGCGATCCCACGCCCGATGTGCATCTGGTAGGAATCTGCTCCTCCAAGCCGGATGAGGACCGCGGCTGGATCTCGCCCGAAGTGTTGGCCTGGCTCGAGGAAGATCTGGCGCGCCAGCGCGATCCACAGCGCCACACGATCGTGATGTTGCACCATAGTATCATCGAACACGTTCCGGGGGAGAAGACCAATCCGACGTTTTCCTGGTTCCACGTGGAGAATTCCGATGCGCTGAAGACCCTGCTGCACCGGCACAACGTGCGTGTGACGCTCACCGGCCATCTCCACATCCAGGACGTGAAAGTGGAGGGTGGACTCTACAACATCGCCACGTCGTCTCTGGCGGGATTCCCCCATGCCTACCGGGTGATGTCGCTCGATGATGGAGTTCTCGACATTCGCAGCCGGCGCCTGCGTGCGACGCGATCGATCCCCGATCTCCAGGCATTTTCGCTGCAGTTCACAGCGGATTCATTCGTTGCCATCATCGCCGGCATGCTGTGTGCCGCGCCATTTTCCAAGCCGGCCCACGAAGCGCGCGACACGGCCGAAAAGCTCCGTGCCTGGTGGCCGACGATCGCCGATGGCGATGGCGATTTCGAGTACACGGCGGAGGATCTGGGCGATGCGTTGCTTGCCGCCTATGTGAATTCTTTCCGCGACAGGCCACCTGCGGACAACGACCTGCAAATCTTTCTGCGCGAACCCTGAGCCGGTTCCGCCTGCCTCCCGAGAAAAATTCTTCGTCCTGGAGTGTTCGACGGGAACTCACTCTCTGTTTCCGTGTGCTGGCGCCGTTTCGTGGCGCGTGCTTCGATATTCCGCCTATGGAATACGCCGACATCGTCATCATCGGTGCAGGGTTCGCGGGCGCTTCTACCGCTTTCCATCTCGCGCGCCGTGGATGCCGTGATATCATCATCCTCGAACGCGAGGCGATTCCGGGGCGGCATGCTTCGGGCCGCAATGCGGCGCTGGCGTTCACTGTTCTTTCCGATCCGATGGAAGCGCGTCTGGCTGTGGAGGGTGCTGCTTTTCTGGCGGTGCCACCTGACGGCTTCTGCGCGACTCCTCTCCTGCGGCACTGTGGTTCACTCCTCGTTGCCACGGGTGAAGGCGGAATGGCCTTGCTGAAAGCGGCCGAAGAGATGTCACGACGACTCGGGTTGAACTGTGCTTTCATTACTCCGCAAGAGGCTATCGCCAAAGTGCCCGTTCTCGAAGGAGCACCGCTTGCCGGTGCGTTCTGGAACCCGCACGACGGTATCGTCGACATTCATTCTCTTTTACAGAGTTATCTGGCAGGTGCCCGCCAACTCGGTGTCCGGATCCGCTACGGTACCTCAGTACGATCGATCCGCCGCAATGGCGACCGTATTACAGGCGTAGTCACCGACGCGGGAGAGATCGAATGCGCCACTCTGGTCAATGCGGCTGGAGGGTGGGCAGGTGAGATGGGCGTTCTTGCCGGATCGGGATCACGTACGATCGCACCACTGCGGCGCCATCTCTTCCAAACCGTGACCACACAAGCGATTGACCACAATTGGCCCTTCGTGTGGCACTATGATTTCGACGCGTATTTCCGGCCGGAAGGGGATGGCCTTCTGATGAGTCCCTGTGACGCCACAGCCCATGCGGCGCAGGAGCCCGTGGTGGATGACGCCGCCAAAATCCTGTTGGCGGAAAAGCTTTCCGCCGCATTTCCACGGCTCGCCGACGTGCGCATCGCATCCGGCTGGGCCTGCCTGAGGACGTTTGCATCCGATGGACGGTTCGTCATCGGTCATGATCCCGAAATCCACGGTCTGGTCTGGGTCGCTGCCCTCGGTGGGCACGGTATGACCACCAGTCCAGCGGTCGGGCGCCTGGGCGCTGCCGCCGTGCTCGGTGAGGAAAATGACGAACTGGCTTATTTCTCGCCACGACGCCTGGTTGCCGGCTGAAGGCGGTTGAGAGCCCTGTCGGGACCGGCGCAACGTGTTTTCGTTCTGCACCTGTCCGATACGATGGACGGAACGATGTGTGCCCCGTTTTGCGTCAGCGTACGAAGAGACGTGATGCGCCGCTTGTGGAATGCACCTCGCCGATCTCGTTGGCCTCGTCAAATCCATGTTGTCTGAAGATATCCAGGACATCGCGAACCGAGTGGGCGGAACAGGCAACGAGAAGACCGCCGCTCGTTTGTGGGTCCGTGAGCAGCGCGCGTTCTTCGAGGGAAAAGCCGGCGGGCAGATCCACGTCATTCCCGTAGGAACTCCAGTTTCGGCCTGATGCCCCGGTGATGAACCCCTGACTCGCGCACTCCCGCACTCCCGCCAGGACCGGCACACATTGCCAATCGATCGTGATGGATGTTCCTGCGGCATGGGCCATTTCGAGTGTGTGGCCAGCCAGTCCAAACCCGGTGACATCGGTCAGGGCATGCACGTCAGGCAACTGGGCAAGATCCGGCCCGGGGGTGTTCAACTGTGTCGTTACGGCGATCATCCGGGAATACTCGGCGGGATTCAGCCGGTCTTTTTTCAGCGCCGCCGACAGGATACCCACACCCAGAGGCTTGCCCAGAACCAGCCGGTCGCCAGCCTCTGCTCCGCTATTTTTCTTCACGAACCGAGGGTGTACGAGCCCGAGAACGACAAGTCCGTAGATGGCCTCGACAGAATCGATTGTGTGCCCCCCTGCAACCGGAATTCCTGCTGACCGGCACACGCTGTTGCCGCCATCGATGATCCGGCCGACGGTTGCCGCCGACAGCACGTTGATCGGCATACCGACCAACGCCAGTGCGAGAATCGGTCTGCCGCCCATGGCGTAGACATCACTGACGGCATTGGTGGCGGCGATGCGCCCGAAATCGTAGGGATCATCGACGATGGGCATGAAGAAATCCGTCGTGGCGATCAGCGCCTGCTGTTCGTTGAGCAGATAGACGGCGGCGTCGTCGGAGGTCTCGATACCGACCAGCAATTGCGGTGGAACGGGTGTGGGAGACGTATTCCGGAGGATGTCACGCAGGATGTTGGGCGCAATCTTGCACCCGCAGCCGCCGCCGTGCGACAGCGATGTCAGTCTGGGCTCGGTGGGATTCGCTTTGGTGTTCAGTGGGTCTCTTCCCGGGTCCAGACGATCCTGGACAGGTTTGCCGGCACGGGGCAACCTACTTGTGCGCGGACGGTGACGCAACGCCGGGATGGCGGGTGAGGGCCGGACGTACGGACGCTCGGAGCGGCCACGTCCATGGCGAGGTCCTTCGTGGGGATTTCTCGTCTATCGGACGGTCCCCGATCGCACCGGCCGTGGAACTCGTTTCGTATGACTTTTGTCATGGTCGATCGCGGGCCAACCGGATCAGATGGCTCCCGAGAGGGAGGACCACCTGGTGACTCATCCAACAGGAGCGGGAGAAGAGATTCCCGCAGGGCAGCGACTTTATGACCGGCCATTTCTGCTGTTGGCCTTCGGGCTTGCGGTGATGTTCGGCTTCTACACGTTCTGGGGGCTCATCGAAATCATGACCCTGCCGCAGGCAACGCTGCCGTAGGGAGGGGGAAGAAGCGCCATGGAAGAGATGCATAGCGCGCTGGTGTCACCCACCCATGTGTGGTGGAAACCGGCGGGGAAGCAGGAAAAGATCTGGGTCACGGTTTCCTTCATCTGGTGCCTGATCCTGTTTGCCATGATGCCGCTCTGGCACATCAAGGGCGGTCAGAATCCGTCGGGAATCCGTGCTCGCGTGGATCCCTACGCCTTCCAGAAACGGGTCGATCAGTTCGTCGCCGATTACAAGATCGGTGAAGAGTCGGGAATACCGATCGTGGCTCCCCCGGCGGGATCGGACATCTACATGCTTGGCCGTATGTGGCAATGGTATCCGGCCTTGCAACTGGAAGAAGGTAAGACGTACACGCTGCACCTTTCGGCCACCGATCTCAATCACGGATTCAGCATGCAGCCGTTCAACCTGAATTTCCAGGTGGTGCCCGGCTACGATTATGGATTGCGTGTCACACCCAATCAGACCGGTGATTACCGAATCATTTGCAACGAGTACTGCGGTATTGGCCACCACTTGATGATTGGCAAGATCGCAGTGGTTCCTGCGGGCACCAACGGAAAGACGGCGAAAAAGGATGCCGTGCGTGACACCGGAAAAGGAGTACAAGGATGAGCGCCCCGGCCATTCAAGATACGATGTTTCGCCGCTGCCCCGTTACGGGGCTGAATATCCACCGTGATGCCGAGAATCTGGTCAAGGTAAATGCCGTCGCCTCCATCGTGGCGTTACTGGTGGGAGCGATTGCCGGATTGTTACTTGCGCTGACACGTTGGCAGGCACTGCATCTGCTACCCGCCCTCTGGTACTACCGGCTCCTCACCGTACACGGTCTGAGCATGCTCATCTTCTTCATCATCTTCTTCGAGATGGCGGTGCTGTATTTTGCCGGACCGATCGTTCTCAATTCACGCGTGCCCGGACCGAAGCTGGGCTGGATCTCGTTCGTGCTCATGGTGGTGGGTTCGGTGCTGGTCGAGGTCATGGTTTTCATGGGGAAAGCCGACGTGTTGTACACCTCGTATCCGCCACTACGTGCGCATCCTCTCTATTACCTCGGTATCATTTTGTTCGCGGTCGGAGCGTTGATCGTGAGTTTTCTGTTCATGGCCACGCTGGTCATCGCAAAGCGTGAGAAGACCTATCCGGGATCGATCCCGCTCGTAACGTTTGGAGCACTGACGGCCGCCATCATTGCGATCATTACACTCGTTCACGGTGCGGCCATCTACATTCCGACCCTGACCTGGTCGATGAACTACACGGGGATGGATCCTCAGATCTACAGATTGATCTTCTGGGGACTGGGCCATAGTGCGCAGCAGATCAACGTCGCCGCCCAGGTCGCCATCTGGTATCTGCTCGGCGGACTCACCGTGGGTGCGGTGGTGGCGAACGAAAAGATCAGCCGTACCGCATTCGTACTCTACATTGGTTTTATCTCGATGGCATCGGCCCACCACCTGCTCGTGGATCCCGGCATGGGTCCGGCCTGGAAGGTGTGGAATACGAGCTATGCCATGTATCTGGCGGTGCTGGCGAGCATGGTGCACGGCTTTACGGTGCCGGCCGGGATCGAGACGGGCCAGCGCTTGCGCGGCTATGTCAACGGTACGTTCGAGTGGCTACGCAAGGCCCCCTGGAGTGATCCGGGTTTTGCCGGTCTGGTCTTGTCGGTGGTCATCTTCGGATTCATCGGTGGAATCACCGGCG
>CAZEWD010000035.1:10679-15907 GCA_964515725.1 uncultured Binatia bacterium (SeqCode) | reverse complement strand
TTTCTTCTGACGGAGTTCACGCAGCGGCTCGGCATGCTGACGTTCCATGGCCCGCTGGCGCTCAATCTGCCGGTCCAGCAGGAGGGGGGGAAGGCGTTGTTCGCCATGCTCGAGGGGGAGCAGGCGGGCTGGCAGATCACGGTTCCCGAGGTGATTCAGGACGGTATCGCCGAAGCTCCTCTTTCCGGTGGATGTCTGTCTATTGTGACGGCAGCCCTCGGTACACGGTACGCACTCGATCCCCGCGGCACGATCCTCTTCCTCGAAGATGTCAACGAGAAGCCTTTCCGGATTGATCGTATGTTGACGCAACTGCGCCAGAGTGGCGCATTGGACGAAGTAGCCGGCGTTGTTTTTGGCGAAATGTCTGGATGCGCGGCGCACGAAGGGGAGCCCCGGAACGTCCGCGACGTGGTGTGTGAAGCGTTTGCCGGTGCGCCCTATCCCGTTGTGTTTGGAGTTCCGAGCGGGCACGGAACCGGCTCGGTCACCCTGCCTTTGGGGCTGCGAGCGCGGCTTGCTGGCGACTCTCTCGTCTTGCTCGAAAGCCCCGTGGTGGATACGCATCTCGTGACATGAGTCTCCGGCAAGTCGAGGCGGCCATGGAGGATGCCGTGGAGCGCGGCGTGTTCCCCGGTGCCGTTCTGCTCGTACGCGATGCCTCGCGCCTGTTTTATCTGCGCGCCTTCGGGCACAGGAGCCTTCTGCCGTCCCCATCGCCGATGCACGAAGATACGATCTTCGACATTGCGTCGCTCACCAAGGCATTTGCCACCAGCGTCGCAATGATGTGGATGGTCAAGGAGGGGAAGCTGCGTTTGGATGACCGCGTCACCCGTTTTTTTCACAATTTCGGAGTATACGGGAAGACGCATGTCACCTTTCGCCAGCTCCTGAGCCACTGCTCGGGCCTGCCTGCCTGGCGTCCCTATTACAAGGATGTGATGGCCGAGGAGCGCCGCGGTGGGCGCATCAACTTCCTTGCCAGTCCGGCTGCGAAGGCATTCGTCTATCAACTCATCCAGCGGGAACGTCCGGAAGCCCCACCGGGTAGCGTCACGATCTACAGCGATCTCGGCTTCATCCTGCTCGGCGCGGCCATCGAACAGGCCACCGGACAGAGTCTCGACCGGTTTTGCCACGAGCGGATCTTCCGTCCGCTCGGTTTGAGATCGACCGGCTTCATCGACCTTTCGATGTTGCGCCACCGCCGCCTCGAACCGGTAGCCGGCATGATCGCCCCGACGGAGAACTGTCCGTGGCGAAAGAAGATCCTGTGCGGTGAAGTGCATGACGACAATGCGTACGCCATTGGGGGTGTGGCGGGTCACGCGGGCGTGTTTTCGAATGCGAAGGATCTGGACACGCTCCTGTGTGCGCTCAAGGATTGCTATCTCAATGTCGGCCAATTTCTCCCGCAACGCATCGTGCGTGAGTTCTGGGCACGTGACGGAAGCGTGCTCGGTTCGACCTGGTGCCTGGGGTGGGATACCCCTTCTCCTCAGGGTTCCAGCGCAGGCACGTATTTTTCACAGAATTCCGTTGGGCACCTTGGCTTTACCGGTTGCTCAGCGTGGATGGACCTGGATCGCGGCCGGCATGTGGTCCTTTTGACGAATCGGGTGCATCCGGCCCGCTCAAACGAGGCTTTGAAAGAATTCCGCCCCCTGCTGCACAATTTGATCATGGAATCGCTGGGATGACGGTGCTTCAGGGTCCAGCATCTCATTCTTTCTGGCATTGGACCGATGGCTTGCCCAGCGCGATCGTGTCGTTGGGGAGCCACAAAGGTACCACTCCGTGCTCGCCCTGGAGCGGAGCATTTGCGCCGGAAAGAATCGTGTGGCCTCCGGTGCCGGGGCGGTAGATTTCCAACGATCGAGGATGGAGCGTGAGGCCTGGAATGCCGAGTATTCTTTCTTTTGAACAACAAATGCGAAATCTCGTGCCTGCGGCGGTTCGGAGCGGCGAGGCGCGCCGTATTCATCTGATCGCAATTTGCGGAGTGGCCATGTCGGCGCTGGCCGGAATGCTGAAAAAACGTGGCTATGAGGTCAGCGGCTCCGACGAAAACGTTTACCCGCCGATGAGCACCGTGCTGGAGCGTCTGGGGATCTCCATTCGGCAGGGTTTTTCGGCGGAGAATCTGGCGGATCGCCCGGACCTCGTCGTTGTGGGGAACAAGGTGTCCAGGTCGAACACCGAGGTCCAGGCGATGTTGGCGAGCGACCTGCCTTTCGTCTCATTGCCGCAGGCGCTTGCGGAATTATTCCTCCTGGACCGTACGCCACTGGTGGTGGCGGGTACGCATGGGAAAACCACCTCGACCGCAATGCTGGCGTGGGTTCTGGAACACGCCGGTTATGATCCGAGCGTGCTCGTCGGCGGCGAGGCGCTCGATTTCAGAGGGAACTACAAACTCGGTGGCGGGCCCCACTTCGTCATCGAAGGCGATGAGTACGATACCGCTTTCTTCGACAAAGGACCGAAATTTCTCCACTACCGGCCGCACGCCATTCTGTTGAATGCGGTCGAATTCGATCATGCCGACATCTACCGTGATCTGCAGCACGTAAAGGACGCATTCCGGGAATTGATTGCACTTCTGCCCGATGATGGGCCGCTCGTGGTGTGCAGCGACTTTCCGGAAGCCCGCGATGTGGCGCGGGTTCGCAGCGATACGATCACGTTCGGTTGGGAGAAAGAGGCCCGCTGGCGTGTGATGAATTTGCGGGAAGAGAACGGTACGGCGTTCGAGATCCTGGATGATGGAGAGATCATCTGTACGGTGCGGCTGCGTCAACCGGGTGCGATCAATGCGCGCAATGCTCTGGGCGTGTTTGCCCTCGCTCGTGCTGCCGGGCTATCGGCGCCGGAGATCGTGCCGGGACTCGAGAGTTTCTCCGGTGTGGCGCGCCGCCAGGAGTGGGTGGGTGACTTCGGCGGAATTACCTTGATCGATGATTTCGCCCATCATCCGACTGCGGTGGCTGGCACTCTGGCTGCGATGCGGCTGCGCTATCCCAGGCGCCGCCTCTGGGCCGTCTTCGAACCACGCTCGAATACCAGCCGCCGCAAGGTATTCCAGCGTGATTATCTGGAGGCGTTTCGTGGGGCGGATCGAGTCATCATCGGAGGAGTGTTTCGTAAAGAGAGTGATGCGCTCGAAGAAAACGAGATGTTTTCACCACAGCAGCTTGCGAGAGATCTGGAAGAGAAAGGCGTTCGTGCTTGCGCGTACGAAGATTCCGAGGCGATCATTGCCGCTCTGTTACAGGATGTCCGCCCGGATGACGTCATCGTTCTGATGTCGAACGGCAGTTTTGGCGGACTGCGGAACAAGTTGGCCGGAGCGTTGGCGAAGACGAATGGATAAGGAGATTCCTATCCGGCTCATCGTCGGGGCAGCTTCAGGACGCGCTCGGCAATGATGTTGCGTTGCACCTCTGATGTCCCGGCCGCGATGGTTCGCCCGCGCGAGTACAGCATGAGATGCTGAAAACGCCCCTCGTCGATGGCGCGAGGATCCCCTTTCACCAGTTGGGAATAGGGCCCTTGCAGGGTGAGCGGTGTTTCCAGCATGCGCTGGTACATTTCACTCCAGAAGAGTTTTTCCAGTGAGCCTTCCGGCCCGGGGATGCCACCGCGCAGGAAACGGGTGAGACTGCGGTAAGCCGTGTACCGGATGATATCGCTTTCGATATACGCCTGGGCCAGTTCCTGCCGGATCAGAGGATCACGCGCTGCCGGCTTCCCGTTGACCATCGTCTTGCGTGCGAGATCCAGCATTTCCGTGAGAGCTGTTCGGGATTGCAACTGGCGGGTGAATGTCAGAGTCGCACGCTCGTGCATCAATGTCGTGATGGCGATCTCCCAGCCACCATTGATTTCTCCGACTACATTGTTGCGTGGTACGCGTACGTCTTCGAAGAAGATCTCGTTGAAATCCTCATCGCCGCTGATCTGCTTCAACGGACGGACCGTGATCCCCGGACTTTTCATGTCCACCAGGAGAAAGGTGATCCCCTTGTGCCTGGGTGCATCCGGGTCGGTCCGCACCAGGAGCATGCACCAGTCCGAGTAGCGGGCGAAACTCGTCCATACCTTCTGACCGTTGACCACGAAGGAATCGCCTTCCAGTACGGCGCGTGTCTTGAGTGCCGCCAGATCCGATCCTGCATTGGGTTCGGAGAAACCCTGGCACCAGATTTCGTCGGCGGTCAGGATCTTCAAGAGATGCCGGTGCTTCTGCTCCTCGGTGCCGTGCGCGATCAGCACGGGTCCACCCATGGTGAGTCCTGCCAGATTGATCAACAGCGGTGTCCTGGCGCGTGCCGTCTCCTCTTCGAAGATCACCTGCTCGATCAGCGAAGCGCCACGTACTCTTTCGGCCAGGCGAGACCACTCCAACCTCCCTCGTAGAGCGTGCGTTGCCAGGCTTTGCCGTAAAGTACCCACTCGGCGAGGTCTTCTGGTTCCGGGCCGGGTGGATGTGCGGCAAGCCACTCGCGCAATTCGGCGCGAAAGCGTTCCTCTTCGGGGGAGTAGGAAAGGTCCATGCGGGATCTCCGAAGTTGCCATGAAGGCAGACGTTGCAGGTGAGGGCAAGGGGAAGGGGATAGGACCGTAGGGATAGGACCAATTCCCTACCGGTATTGCAGGTTCAGGAGCGCCGGGTCGTCCGATTGCGGATCGTGATTGAAATAAGGAACAAGAGCGCACACAGGCCCGCGTAGACGAGCATTCCACGGACAAGCCCCGTTCGATCCGCCAATGCTGCCATGGCCCAGGGCAGCAGGATTTGCCCGCTTCCGGCGCCTGCAATCACAATGCTCGTTGCTTTCACAGGTGCCTCCGGGTGAGCGCGCCCACCGATGGCCAACAGGCCCGGAAAAATCCCCGAGAATCCGAGACCGGTGCCAATGAATCCGATCGCACTGAGCCCGGGAGTAGGAGCGTATTGAGCGAAGAGGATTGCGATCGTGGCGAATGCGGTCAGTCCGAACAGGATCTGTTCGTCCGCGATACGATGCGCGATCAGACTGAGGATCAATCGCCCTGTCGTGAGACCGAGCCAATAGAGCGAAAGCACATTGCCTGCTGTTGTGAGCGGCACGGAGTGACGGCTCATCATGTACTCCGTGAGCCAGCTTCCGATACCCATCTCAGCGCCCACGTATACCGCCATCCCACCGGACAGCAGTAGGAGGAACGGCCAACGCAACGGT